>JANMMH010000296.1:0-3561 GCA_031373055.1 Rubrivivax sp.
GCCTTGTTCTACCGCCAGCTTGAGCAGGGCATGCAGGCGGCCTACGACGACGCCGGCCAGACGATGGCCTGCAACATGATGGACGCAGGGGCGCTGGAAGGCGTGCAGGCCTTCATCGACAAGCGGGCGCCGAACTGGTGAGGCGGGTGAGAAGGACGCACTGAGAAGTCACGCCACGTTCAGCGCAGGCGATGCCCCGCCAGCATCTGCACCCACTCGCTGAGCACACGCTGCGCCGGCATGGCGGACAGTTCGACGGCGCGGCAGCGCGTGTAGAACGGGCTCAAGTCCAGACCGACACCGATGCCGAAGATTTGCACGCGGCCCTCGCGCTCAACGCGTGCCACCACCGCACGCAAGTGGGCGTCGAGGTAGTGCTCGTCGTTGGCCGTGGCCGTGGCGCCATCCATCGGGCAGCCGTCGCTGATGACCATCAAGATGCGGCGCGGGCGTGCATCCACGCCATCATCGTCAAGCTCGATGGCGTTCAAGCGCGCCACGGCCCAGTCCACCGCTTCGCCGTCGATGCCCTCGCGGAACTGCTCGGGCTTGAGCAGCGCGGCGATGCTGCGACGGGCAACGCGCCAGCTCGTGGCGGCGTCTTTGAAGACGAGGTGATGGGCTTCATTCAGCCGCCCCGGCGCCGCTGGTTTGCCCGCGCGCTGCCAGTCGCGAAGCGCGCGGCCACCTTGCCAGGCACCGGTGCTGAAGCCCAGTACTTCAGAGCTTAGGCCGGCGAGATCGAGCGCGCGAGTCCACGCGTCGACCAGCACAGCCAGCGCCTCGATGTGCTGCTTCATCGAGCCCGAGCAGTCGACGAGCACCGTCACCGCCGCGCGTGCAAGCGGTGCCACGCGCGGCTGGCGAAAAAGCGCGCGCTCGGTGGGTGAGCTGATGAGCTGCGCCAGGCGGCGGCCGTCAATGTGGCCTTCTTCCTGCGCGTCGTCCCAGCCTTCGCGCTGCGGCCGCGCGAGCACGGCTTTGAGTTCACGCGCCAGGCGGCGCACGGGCAGGGCGAGTTCGGCTGCGCGTGTGTCGAGCTGTTCGCGCCAGACGCTGAGCAGCGCTTCGCGCGTGTGTGCGGCGGGGTGGACCTCGCGGTCATAGGTTCGTGTGTAGACGCGGTAGCCACCGGCTGCGGCTTGAAACACGCGGCTCGCGCCGCTGTGCGCCACCACCACCTCGTCAATCTCTTCAGCCTCTTGCACCAGAAAGAGCGTGAAGGGGTCGCGCTCGGCGGCCTCACGCGGCGCGGCGTCTTCACCTTCAACGCTGGCCAGGGAGTCGCCCAGTTGCGCGATGAGTGCTAACGCGTGAGTGGCAAAGACAGCCTGGTCATGGCGCTCGCGCCGCAACGCCGCCAGTACGTGGCCGACCACGGGCGAGAGTCCAGCGCGCGTGGCCTCGATGGCGTCTTCCGCCGCTTCCATCACCGGCTGCGCCAACACGCGCGCACGAACGATCTGCACGACGGTGAAAAGTAGGATGCCGCGCGTGCTTTCGGTCAGCCCGCTGTATTGGAAGCTCAGCGACCAGGCTTCGAAACGGTGACGCAGGTTCAGCTCGACGCCGGGCATGCCCGCCGGCACCAGCGACTCGACACGCAGCTGCTCGAAGAGCGAAAAGAGCGAGCGGCCCACGCCGTCTTGCGGCGCCAGGCTGGCATGCAGCGCCGCGTTGGAGTGGCGCAGCCGCAATGCCAGGCCGTCGGCCGCGCCGCGAAACGATGCGAAGTCGTCCTCGTGCATGCGGGTGTGCAGATGCGGCGCGAAGACCGGCAAGGCGCGGCCACGCTGGTGCAGGCGCTGGCCGCGGAAGTGCAAGTCAACTTCACCCGCCAGCGCGCGAATCGACGCGGCGCAGAGCTCTTCAAACGCCTGCTGCTTGCGCGCCAGTGCTTGCACCGAAGCCCTGGCGGGCGCGCTTACGTGCACCGTTAGCCAAGCTCGCTGCCAAAGCAGCGCTGAAAGTATTCCGCCACGATGGGCCGCTCTTCTTCGTCGCACTTGTTGACGAAAGAGAGGCGCAATGCGGTGGCGGTGTCGCCAAAGATCTCGATGTTCTCGGCCCAGGTGATGACGGTGCGCGGCGACATCAGCGTCGACAGATCACCCGCCGTGAACCCTTTTCGCGTGAGATCGGCCAGCGCCACCATGGCTTGCAGCAACTCGGCCCTTGCGGCGAACGACGGCACACGCGCCACGACGATGGCCATCTCTTCTGCGGCGGGCAAAAAGTTCAGCGTGGCCACGATGTTCCAGCGGTCAATCTGCGCGTGGTTCAAACGCTGCGCGCCGTGGTACAGGCCATTCAAATTCCCCAGGCCCACCGTGTTGCTGGTGGCAAAGAGGCGGAATGCCGGGTGCGGCTGGATCACGCGGTTCTGGTCCATCAGCGTGAAGCGGCCTTCGCGCTCAAGTACACGCTGGATGACGAACATCACGTCGGGCCGGCCGGCGTCGTACTCGTCGAAGACCAGCGCGATGGGCCGCTGCAAGGCCCAGGGCACGATGCCTTCTTGAAATTCGGTGACTTGCTGGCCATCTCGCAGCACCACGGCGTCGCGGCCCACGAGGTCAAGCCGGCTGATGTGGCCGTCAAGATTCACGCGCAGGCAAGGCCAGTTCAGCCGCGCCGCGACCTGCTCGACATGGGTTGACTTGCCCGTGCCGTGCAGGCCTTGCACCATGACGCGGCGGTTGTGGGCAAAGCCGGCCAGCAGCGCGAGCGTGACGTCGTGGTTGAAGCGGTAGGCCGGGTCGACCTCGGGCACATGCGCGCTGGGCTCGCGAAAGGCCAGCACACGCATGTCGCTATGCAGGCCGAAGAGTTCGCGCGCCGTGACCTCGTGGTCGGGTTGATCGTTCATGGCTACTTCTTGGGTGGATGCAGTGCAGGTGCATCGATGGCCGCCAGCGCGGCAGCGGCGGCTTGCAGCGCCGGCAAAAGCTGCGGCGCCGTGGCGGCCGTCAAGCGCACTACCGGCGCCTGCGCGGCGATGCATAAGGTCGAACGTGCTTTGAAAGCTGAAGATGGCACCAGCACCGCCACGCACACCAGCCCGGGCAGGAATTCTTCGTCGTCGATAGCGTAGCCCTGCTTGCGCACCTTTTTCAGTTCAACTTCAAGCGCGGCCAAGCTGGTGATGGTCTTGGCGGTGCAGCGCTCCAGCGGCACATGGGCCAAGAGGCGCTGGCGCTGCGCCGGGCTCATCTGCGCCAGGAACATCTTGCCCGAGGCCGAGCAGTGCAGCGGCACGCGCGAGCCGGGCTGCAAGTAAAAGCGCAGCGGTGCGTGTGTCTCCACGCGGTCGAGGTACATCACTTCGCTGCCGGCCAGCGCGGTGATGTTGCAGCTCTCGCCTACCGTGTCGACCAACGCGCGAAGCACGCGGTGGCGTGCTCCGTGGTGGCTGCTGTGCAAAAGCAGGCTCTCGGCAAGGAGGCGCAGGCGCGGCCCGCTGCTGTAGTGGCGGCCGTCACCTTCGCGCAGCAGGAGCCCCGCGCCTTCGAGCTGTTGCAGCATGCGGTGCATGCTCGGTTTGGGCCAGCCGGTCTCGTC
>JANMMH010000254.1:0-10803 GCA_031373055.1 Rubrivivax sp.
GCCGACCAATGAGTCGGGGTAGTAAACCTTCAGAACTTTTCCATCCGGCGACTTCGCGCCGGGGGTCTTATGCACGCCGCGCGCCAAGTACTCCAGGTTGACCTGGTGCACGATGCCAAAGCCCGGCGGCACCACGCCAAAGGTGCTGAAGGCGTCCATGCCCCACTTCATGAATTGGTAGCGCTCCTGGTTGCGGCTGAACTCCAGCTTCATGTTCAGGTCGAGCGCCTTGGGGCTGCCGAAGTGGTCGATCATCACCGAGTGGTCAACCACCAAGTCGACAGGCACCAGCGGCTCGATGGATTTGGGGTCGCGGCCCATTTTTTCGGCGACGTTGCGCATCGCCGCCAGGTCGGCCAAGAGCGGCACGCCGGTGAAATCTTGCAGCACGACGCGCGCCACCACAAACGGAATCTCATCCGTACGTTCAGCGTTAGCTTTCCAGTTGGCGACCTGCGCCACATGCTCGGCCGTGACCTTCTTGCCGTCGCAATTGCGCAGCACGCTCTCGAGCACGATGCGCATGGAATGCGGCATGCGCGCCACGCCCGCGTGGCTCTTGGCCAGTGCGGGCAGTGAATAGAAATGGCCTTCCTTGCCCGAAGGCGTGGTGAAGGTTTTCAGCGTCTTGGCGTAGGCGTGCGCAGGGCGGGTGGTCTTGGCCATGGGTTTCCTTGGGGTGGGCGTGAATGAGATGGACTGATACAGACGTGGGCGCGGTGGTTTGCGCTACTGCACACGCTGGACTTTGGGTGAACGGTTGGTGCCGACGAGTTCGAGATAGAAGGTGCCGAGCATGCCGCGTCGAATCTTCACGCGCGAATCGCTCGACGCACGAAAGCCCGTGCTGCCGTCGACCACCTGCCAGACCTGGCCGTTGGCGAGGTTGAAGCGGTAGTTCGGGCCCCATTCGTCGAAGTTGCCGACGATGCTGGTCTCGATCGCCTCGACGCGCGTGCCGATGCCGCGGCCCTCCAAGCCGAAGTTGTCGGGCGTCGGGCCGGTTGGCCGCGTGGGCGCAACGGCCGCAGCAGGTGCCGCTGGCGAAACCACCGGCAGCGCGTCATAACAACGCAAGCGCTGTGACGCATCGGTGATCTGGCGGCAGCGCGAGAGTTCGGCGTCGTTGGCCTGAACAAGACTTGCGCCGAGCACAAAGGTCAACACGAAAGCAGTTCGAGCAAGCATGTTCATCTCAGTTGTTAGCCTTGGGCACGATGACCTTCAGGCCCTTGAAGTAATCGCGAAAAAAACCGGCGTCGCGCGTGATGAGGCCATTGCATTGCAAGAGCGCGTGCGCGCCGATCAAGAAGTCGGGCACGGTGCGCGGCCCCACCGGCTGCAAGCCTTCGGTCTTGCGGCGCTGTTTGTAGCGGCGCTGCATCTCGCCGGCACGCACTGCGGCGCGTGCTTCGGTGGCGCTGAAGCGGATTCCGGCGTCTTCCAGCGTGTCCAGCAGCTCGGCCCCAAAGCCCAGGCCCGACACAACTTCGCTGACCACCACCTCGCACACCACCACGGGACCGTGCGCCAGCGCCTGGCGCAAGCACATCTCGGCGGCTTCGGCGCGCGGGTCGTCGCCCAGCAGGTCGATCAACACGGAAGAGTCGATGGCGATCAAGGCACGGTCGGTGTTCAGCGCCGGCTCAAGGCTCGACCGGATCGCCCGGCGCGCGGCCGCGCAGCTCGCGCATGATGTCGTCGGTGCTCACGCCGGCGGGCAGCTTGAAGCGGCCACGCAAGCGCGAAATGGCGTCGTCGACGCTCTTGCGCAAGATGATGCGGCTGCCGTCAAGTTCGACCTTCAGCGTCGAGCCTTTGGACAGGCCCAGCGCATCACGCACAGCCTTGGGCAGGGTGATCTGTCCGCGTTCGGCGACGGTGGCTTCCATGGCGGCTTTCTAGTGACTTTCCCAATGATTCAGACAGAAAAAGTATGCGCAGATCATACATACATGGCCGGACGGCGACAAGCCCGGAATGTGCTTGTGGCGCGGTGACATGAAGACCCGCACAGTACCCGCCATGAGCACCATCGCAGCCGCGCCACTGTCCGCATTTCCCGCCTACTTCTCGCCCGAGCACGAGGCCTTTCGCACCAGCGTGCGCAGCTTCGTGGCCCGCGAGATCACGCCGTTTGCGGCCGATTGGGACGAGGCCGGCGGCTTCCCGCGTGAGCTCTACGCCAAGGCTGCGGCCATCGGCCTCTTGGGCATTGGCTACCCGGAGGACTTGGGCGGCACGCCGGCCGACATCTTCTTCAGCATCGCTGCGGCCGAAGAGATCGCGCGTGCGGGCTCAGGTGGCGTTCAGGCGTCACTGGGTTCACATGGCATCGCGCTGCCGCCCATCATGGCGCATGGCAGCCAGGCGTTGCAACGGCTCGTGGTGCCCGGCGTGTTGGCCGGCGAGAAGATCGCCGCATTGGCCATCACCGAGCCCGGCGGCGGCTCGGATGTTGCAGCGCTGAAGACCAGCGCGCGGCGCGACGGCGCGCACTACATCGTCGACGGCGAGAAGACCTTCATCACCAGCGGCTACCGCGCCCACTGGCTCACCGTGGCCGTGCGCACCGACGTGCAGAACAAAGGCCCGGGCGGCGTCTCGCTCTTGCTGGTGGCGGGCGACACACCGGGGCTTCAACGCACGCTGCTAACAAAGACCGGCTGGTGGGCGAGCGACACCGCGCACCTGCGCTTCGACGGTTGCCATGTGCCGGTGCACCAGCTCATCGGCACGGAGGGCGCAGGCTTCAAGGCCATCATGGCTAACTTCAACCATGAGCGCATCATGATGGCCGTGATGGCCGTCGCCTACGCGCAGGTGTGCTTTGACGAGGCCCTGGACTGGGCGCAGCAGCGGCACACCTTCGGCGCGGCCTTGTCCGAGCGCCAGGTCATTCGCCACAAGCTGGTGGACATGCTCACGCGCATCGAGACTGCACGCGCCTTTGTCTACGAACTCGCCGCGCGCTTGCGTGATCACCAAGGCGACACTGCCGCGCTGGTGGCACGCACCTGCATGGCCAAGGTGGTGGCCACGCAGGCCATGCAGTTCTGCGCCGACCAGGCCGTGCAAATCCTCGGTGGCATGGGCTACATGCGCGGCACCAAGAGCGAGCGGCTGTACCGCGAGGTCAAGGTCATGATGATCGGCGGAGGGTCCGAAGAAATCATGAAGGACCTGGCCGCTCGGCAGCTCGGTTTGTAGGCTACTTGCTAACACCCAAGCTACTCACCCTGGCCGTTTGGCCAATTCTTCGCGTACCAACCGCACCACCAGCCGGTCCAGCGTCTCCACCGAGTAGTTGGTCACGTCATGCACGGTCTCGCGGCCCGGACCGCTGGAGGGGTTGGCCGCCTTGTCGTAGGTCAGGAAGATGAAGCGGCCACCGGTGAACTGCGCCATCTGGCGGTAGATGTACTCGCCGCTCTTGTCCAGGCCGCTGGCGCCGACCGCGAAGAGTTTGATGCCGCGAGCCAGCGCGCCGTGCATGTCGTCGTCGTACCAGGGCGCGCCGTAGTCCAGGTGCGGCGGTGCGTCAGCCACCAGCACCACCAGGCGTGTGGCGCCGTCACCGCGCCAGGACATGCGGTGCACGGCGGTATGCAAAGCTTCGTTCAGGGCTTCGGGTGTGTCGCCGCCGGCGGCAGCGCGCAATCCGGCCAGGGCTTGCTGGCAGGCGATGAGGTCGTGGCTGAAGTCCCAGGCGCGCACGAAAATTTCATCGCCGCGGTCGCGGTAGGCCACCAGGCCGAAGCAGATTTGCGGCTGGCTGGGTAGTGCTGCCACTTGCTCGGCAATGCTGCGCATCGAGCGCTTGAGCTTGTCGATCTCGTCGCCCATGGAGCCCGTGGCGTCGACAAGGAAGAGCAGGTCCAGCCGCGCGCGCTCGGTAGGCAGCGCGCCGTCCAGCCGCACCTGCAGCTGATCCCGCTGCCCGCGTCGTAGCAGGGCCATGCCACGCAGTTCGCCGTCGGCGCTGGGCTTGCTGACGCGCACTTCCAGCACGGCGTCGCTAACGCCCGAAGCACGCGGGTGCAGCCAGGCCTCACCGGCGCTGTCGGTGCGCGCCCACAGCGGCACGGCGCGCGAGCCGGCGTGCACGCTGACCAGCGCGTCGGGCACCGCGCGGCCGGCGGCGTCATGCACGGTGAGGCGGTAGCGCTCGCTGATGTCGCGGTCACGCACGTTGAGCTGCCCGGCGCGACGGCGATAGGCCAGGTACTCGCCGAAGTCGGCGTTGTCATCGACGACACCCGCGCTTACCGGCTCGTAGGCAGGGCGCCGGGGCGCGGGCTGGGGCAGCGCGCCAAGCACGGGCGCCGAACGTTCGGGGGCCGGTGCGGCGGTGGTCTTGCTCTCCGTCAAGGCCGACCGCGTTGGCGTGGCGGGCATCACATCACTGCTGCGGGCGCTGCCCAGGCTTTCGCGTCGGGCTCGGCCTTGGGCGAGCTCGGGCCCGGCCAGCTCCGTCATGTGCGGTGCACGCTGACAGTCACGTGCGTTCGGCTGCGCGGGCGCGCCGAAGGCCGGGCCGCGCCACAGCGTGCCGTGCCAGCCCGAGGCTTGTACGTCGGACGGTGGTGGCGTGGGCGGCACACGCATGCCACTGGGCGAGGGCCAGTCGTGCGCCACGCTGCAGCCGGCTACTGCCAGCAAGGCCAACCAGAGCATCAGTCGGGGCAAGCTGCGTCGCTTCATCACGGTCTCCTTCAAGAGCGATTGGCCCGCCACCTTGGCGTGCCCATGCAGCTTGATACGCGCCAGGCTTGGCTTCGGGGCTAAACGTGGGCCTTGACCCCGTTCGGCGCCGTGGCACGTACAAGTTGCATGGGCAATGGCAGACTCCCCGCCGGCATGGTGATGAACACGGACAAGAGCGACGACCAACTCATGCGCGCCTTTGCGCTGGGCGATGCGCGCGCGTTCGAGCAGCTCTACGCGCGCCACCGTGTCGCGCTGTATCGCTTCGTGCGCCGGCTGCTCGGCCAGGCGCTGGGGGCGCAAGCCGATGAGGTCTTTCAGGACACCTGGGAGCGTGTGGTGACGGCGCGTGCGCGCTGGTCTGCGCAAGGGGCGAGCTTTCGCACGTGGCTCTTCACCTTGGCGCATCACCGCGTGGTGGACTGCCTGCGCAAGAGCGGGCGTGAAGTCAGCGTCGACGCCGCGCTGGGTGACGCCTGGGAGCCCGAGGGCCAGGCCTGGGCTGACTGGCCCGAGCCTGCGTTCGACGACAACGACGGCAGCGCCGAGCGCGCGTTCTGGCGCGCTGCAGGCCAGCGCCTGCTGAGCTGCCTGGACGAGCTGCCACTTGCGCAGCGCACCGTCTTCTTGCTGCATCACGATGACGAGCTCTCGATTGACGAGCTGGCCAGCGCCATCGGCCTGGGCTTCGAGACGGCCAAGAGCCGCTTGCGCTACGCCATGAGCAAACTGCGCGCCTGCATGGGCGCCTACCTGCCACCCTCCGCGGCAGCACGCTGATGACTCACGATTCCGCTGACGCGCACCTGCGCGCCGCCTTGCGCCACGCGCCAGGCCATGACGCCGCACCCCCAGCGGCGCTGGACGCGCGCGTGCTGGCGCAGGCACGCGCCGCCACGTCCACACCCTGGTGGCGCCGGCTCGCGGGCGCTGTGGACGGACTGATGCAGCCTGCGCCAGCAGCCGCGTTGGCGACCTTGGTGATGGCCACGACGATCGGCCTGATGTGGCGCGGCGAGGTGCCGCCGCAGGCGCTGCCAGGCGCGCCGACTGAGGCTGCGGCGCCTGCGCAAGCGTCTGCGCCTGTGCCTGTGCCTGCGCTCGCAGTGCCGCCAGCACCAACACTAACCGCGACGTCGGCGCCGGCCAGCGTGTCGGCAAATTCCCCGGCCCCATCCCTCGCACCAACGCCGCGAGCCGCAGCGGCTGCCAAATCGGCAGCGCCAGAGGCCAAGGCAACGACAGCACCTGCGTCAGAAAGTGCCACACGCGACGAGGCCGTTTCGCCCTCACCCGCCGCCCTGGCGCCCACCCCATCGCCAGCACTACAGCCCACCCTTGCCCAAGCCGCACCCCCAGCACCCGCGCCGGCGCCGCCCACGCTGGCGAGCGCCACCGAACGCAGCGAAAGCCTCGCCAGAGCCGCGCCCGCACGTGCCGCCGCAGGCACCGCGATGGCTTCCCACCCACCCGACCCACTCGCCAACGTATTGCAAGCCATGGCCACCGACGACGCGCGCCGCGCCGCCATGCACGAACTGCAACAAGCCGGCCAAGGGCGGTGGCAGCGCGTGCCCATACCCACCGCGGCCACCGACGGCAACGCCGACATCGACATCAAAGACGCCAGGGGCCGCGCGCTGGGCCTCCTGCGCCTGGACGACAACGGTGCCTGGTGGTGGGCCGTGGGCGGCAACATGTGGCGCGCCGAGTTGCCCGCGCCCGAGATTGCTGCGATACGCACGAGGCTGGGCAAAGGAGGGTAGTCAAGTGGCCATGCGCTGGCATCATCGCGCGCACCCACAGGCCACTTCACCACCTTATCGCAGGAGACTCTTGATGTCGCGTCCAACCCATGTTTCGCCCGCCGGCTTTACGCGCCGCGAACTCGCCATCACCAGCGTGGCCGCACTGCTCAGCGCCGGATTGCCCACCACCGCCCTGGCCGCCACGCCCAAAGACACATTGGTGCTGGCCATGGCCTTCGACGACATCATCACGCTCGACCCGGCCGAGGCCTTCGAGATCAGCGCCGGCGAGCTGATGGGCAACGCCTATGACCGGCTCATGCGCTACGACGTCAACGACCCCTCGAAGCTGCTGCCCGACATGGCCAAGAGCTGGAAGCTGTCCGCCGACGGCAAGACCTACAGCTTCGAGCTCAAGCCGGGCTTGAAATTCGCAAGCGGCAATGCGCTGACGGCCGAAGACGTGGTCTTCTCCTTGCAACGCGCCGTGCTGTTGAACAAGACCCCGGCCTTCATCCTCACGCAGTTCGGCTTGAACAAAGACAACGTCGCCGAGAAGATCAAGCAAACCGGGCCGCTGGCGCTGACGATCGAGACCGACAAGACCTACGCGCCCACGTTGGTCTACAACTGCCTGACCGCCAACGTCGCCGGCATCGTCGACAAGAAGCTCGTGATGAGCAAGGAAGCTGCGGGCGACATGGGCGCGGCTTGGCTGAAGACCAACTACGCCGGCTCGGGCCCGATGAAGATTCGCGAATGGCGCGCCAACGAACTGGTCACGCTGGAGCGCAACGAGCACCACGCTGGCCCGAAGTCCAAGCTGTCGCGCGCGACCTACCGCCACGTGAAGGAATCGGCCACGCAGCGGCTGCTGCTGGAAAAGGGCGACATCGACATCGCCCGCAACCTCACGCCGCAAGACCTGGCGGCGTTGGCCAACGACAAGAACGTGAAGACCACCGCCACGCCCAAAGGCACGGTCGTCTACTTCAGCCTGAACCAGAAGAACCCGATCCTGGCCAAGCCCGACGTGCGTGAAGCGTTCAAATGGCTGGTGGACTACTCGGCCATAGGCGACACCATCATCAAAAACATCGCCGTCGTGCATCAGAACTTCCTGCCCGTGGGCCTGCTCGGTGCCAGCAAAGAGACACCGTATAAGTTGGACGTTAGCAAAGCCAAAGCGCTGCTGGCCAAGGCCGGGCATCCGAATGGCTTCAAGGTCACGATCGACATGCGCACGGTGCAGCCGGTGCAGGGTGTCACGGAAGCGATTCAGCAAACCCTGAAGCTCGCCGGCATCGAGCTGGAAATCCTGCCCGGCGACGGCAAACAAACGCTGACCAAGTACCGCGCACGCACGCACGACATCTACATCGGTAGCTGGGGCGCCGACTACTGGGACCCACACACCAACGCCGACACCTTCGCGCGCAACCCCGACAACGGCGACGATCCCAAGACCAAGCCGCTGGCCTGGCGCAACGCCTGGGACATCCCCGAGCTGACGAAAAAAGCCGACGCCGCCGCGCAAGAACGCGACGGCGTGAAGCGCGCCAAGATGTACCAGGACATCCAGGCCGAATTCCGCAAGACCAGCCCCTTCGTCATGCTCTACCAGCAAACCGAAGTGGCGGCCATGCGCGCCAACGTCGACGGCTTGAAGATCGGGCCGACGTCCGACTCCACCTACCTTTTCAACGTTAGCAAGAAGTAGCTTCTATGAAGAGGCTGAAGGCCGCCGGCAACCTGCTGGCGGTGATCGCGCTGACCTATCTGGGCCTGCTCGCGGTCACCTTCTTCATCGGCCGCGTGATCCCGGTCGACCCAGTGCTGGCCATCGTGGGCGACCGCGTCAGCGAAGACGTGGTCAAGCGCGTGCGTGAAGAGTTGGGCCTGAACAAGCCCGTGTACGAGCAGTTCGCCATCTACGTCGTCAAGGCCAGTCGCGGTGACTTCGGCACCTCGGTGTTGACCAGCAACCCGGTGTGGCAAGACATCCGCAAGACCTTCCCCGCCACGCTGGAGCTGGCCACCTGCGGCATCTTGATCGGCGCTGGGTTTGGCGTGCCGCTGGGGGTGTGGGCGGCAGTGCGCAAAGGCGGCGTGGCCGACCAGGTGGTGCGCATCATGGGCTTGATCGGCTATTCGGTGCCGATCTTCTGGCTCGGGCTGATGGCGCTGGTGGTCTTCTACGCCAAACTCGGCTGGGTCGCAGGGCCTGGGCGCATCGACGTCGCGTTTGAGTACGTGGTGCCGGCAGTGACCAACCTGCTACTGGTTGATGCCGCGCTCGCCGGCGAGTGGGAAGCCTTTGGCAACGCGCTCTCGCACCTGATCCTGCCCGCGTCCCTGCTGGGTTATTTTTCGCTGGCCTACATCAGCCGCATGACGCGCAGCTTCATGCTCAACGAGCTGACGCAGGAGTACATCGTGGCCGCGCGCGCCAAGGGCTTGAGTGAGACCCGCATCATCTGGCGCCATGCGCTGCGCAATGCCTGGGTGCCGCTGGTCACCGTCATCGCGCTGTCGTACGCGGGCTTGCTTGAAGGCTCGGTACTCACGGAGACCGTGTTCGCCTGGCCAGGCCTGGGCCTGTACATCACCAACTCGCTTCAAAACGCCGATATGAACGCGGTGCTGGGCGGCACCATCGTCGTGGGCTCGATCTTCATCGGGCTGAACCTGTTGTCGGACGTGTTGTACCGGCTGCTCGATCCGCGCACTCGCTCACGCTGATAGCAGCGCTAACGCCGAAAGTACCGTGACCACATTAGCCCAACATCGCCGCTTCTACGCCGAGCTCATCGTCAAGAGCGCGGGCGGTCACGACGCCCGCCTGATCGACGCGTTTGCCGCCGTGCCGCGTGAAGACTTTGTCGGCGCCGGGCCATGGCCGATCTTCGTCGGCTCGGGCTACCTGCCCACCGTCAGCAACGACGCCGCGCTGCTGTACCAGGACGTGCTGGTGGGCCTGGACATCACACGCGGCATCAACAACGGCCAGCCTTCGCTGCACGCGCGCTGCCTGGCCGCAGTGGCGCCCGCGCCGGGTGAAACCGTTGTGCATGTGGGGGCAGGCAGCGGCTACTACAGCGCCGTGCTGGCCACGCTGGTGGGCGAGCATGGGCGTGTGCAGGCCTACGAGATCGTGCCCGAGCTGGCGGCCATGGCCCGCAAGAATCTCGCGCAGCACGCGAACGTCACCGTACACAGCGCGAGTGCAAGCGAAGGCCGGCTTCCCGAGGCCGACGTGATCTACGTCAATGCCGGCGCCACGCACCCACTGGACATCTGGCTCGACGCCTTACGCGTCGGCGGCCGTTTGATCTTTCCACTCACGCCGGACGAAGGCTTCGGCGTGATGTTGCTCATCAAGCGCCTGGACACCACGCGCTTCGCCGCGCAGACCTTGATTCGTGTCTCCTTCATTCCCTGCATGGGCGCACGCGACGAGAAAGCCTCACAAGCGCTCACTGCGGCGCTGCAAGTGCATTCGCTCAAGCTGGTGCAGTCACTGCATCGCCACACCACGCCGGACACCAGCGCCTGGTGTGTGGGCTCAACTTGGTGGTTATCCACGCGCGCGCCATGAGCCTGGGCACGCTGCACACCTGGCTGATGGCCGAACGCCCGCAGTCACGGCGCCAAGCGGCGCTGGGCCGCTCGTACGCCACCTGGCGCAGCTTTGCGCGCAACCGCCTGGCGCTGGCTGGGCTTGTCATCGTGCTGCTCTTGGTGCTGGTGGCCATCTTCGCGCCGCTCTTGGCGCCTTACTCGCCGACCGTGGGTGACCTGCGCACGACACGCTTGCTGCCGCCATCCAGCGCACACTGGTTCGGCACCGACGACCAGGGCCGCGACATCTTGAGCCGCCTTATCCACGGCTCTCGCATCACCTTGTATGTGGTGCTTCTCGTGGCCGTGCTCGCCGCGCCCATCGGCTTGTTGGTGGGCACGGTGGCGGGTTATGCCGGCGGCTGGGTCGACGCGGTGCTGATGCGCGTGACCGACATCTTTCTCGCCTTCCCGCGCTTGATCCTGGCATTGGCGTTCGTGGCGGCGCTTGGCCCCGGCATCGAAAACGCCGTCATCGCCATCGCCATCACTTCATGGCCGCCCTATGCGCGCATCGCCCGCGCCGAAACGCTCAGCATCCGCCAGGCCGACTACATCAGCGCCGTCAAGCTGCTGGGCGCCAGCCCGCTGCGCATCGTGCTGCGGCACGTGATGCCACTGTGCGTGCCCAGCGTGATCGTGCGCGTCACGCTCGACATGGCCGGCATCATCCTCACCGCCGCGGGCCTCGGCTTCCTGGGCCTCGGTGCGCAGCCGCCCGCGCCCG
>JANMMH010000326.1:0-8022 GCA_031373055.1 Rubrivivax sp.
GACGACAACACGGCCATCGCCTTGATGTTGCTGGGCGCGCACGGCAACGTCAGCGTCACGGCCAACATCGCGCCGCGCTTGATGCACGAGCTGTGTATGGCCGCGCTTGAAGGCAAAGCGCGGCAAGCTGCGGCGATTCAGCTGCGCTTGTTGCCGCTGCATCGGCAGCTTTTTTGCGAGCCCAGCCCGGCACCAACCAAATGGGCACTGTCGCGCATGGGCCGCTGCGGGCCTGCGGTGCGACTGCCTATCGTGGCGCTCAGCGCAGCCGGTCAACAGCTGGTCGAGCAAGCCTTGCATGACAGCGCGCTACTGCATTAACGCACTGACGCACTGAAGCGCAGCGCGACATACCTTTCCCTATCCCATCGACGATGCACCGGCTCGCCCACGAGCGCGGTGCAGGAGACACCTCAACGTGAACCGACTTTCCCGCCCGATGCCTTACCGCCTGAGCCTGATCGCCTTGGCCTGCGCACTCACCGCCTGCTCCACCGTCGAGAACTTCTTGTCGGGCGACAAGGTCGACTACCGCAGCACCGCCAAGACCCAGGCCAAGAGCCTGGAGGTCCCGCCCGACCTGACCCAGCTCGCTCGCGACAGCCGCTACCAGCTTCCCGGCGGCGTCGTCAGCGCCTCGGCAGGTATCGGTGGCAGCGCGGCTGCGACGTCAACGGCAGTGGTCGCGCCGGTGGCCGTCGGCGCCATGCGCATTGAGCGCCAGGGCAGCCAGCGTGTGCTGGTGGTGCCAATGACACCCGAGCAACTTTGGCCGCAACTGCGTAGCTTCTGGCAAGAGCGGGGCTTCACTTTGGCCACCGACAACGCTGAAGCCGGTGTGATGGAAACCGACTGGGCCGAAAACCGCGCCAAGCTGCCGCAGGACTTCATTCGCGCCACCGTTGGACGCCTGTTCGACGGCCTGTACTCCACCGGCGAACGTGACCGCTTCCGCACCAGGGTTGAGCGCAGCGCCGGTGCGACTGAAGTCACCATCGCGCATCGTGGCCTTGAAGAGGTGTACGCCAACGAGCGCAAAGACGCCACGGTGTGGAAACACCGTGAAAGTGACGCGCAATTGGAAGCCGAGTTCCTGACACGCTTGATGGTGCGTTTGGGCGCGCGCGAAGATACCGCGCGCATGACCGTGGCTGCGGCCGCCGTTGCACCAGAAGCGCCGGCAAAGGCGCGTCTGCTCGCAGGCGATGCGGCCACGCTGGAGGTGGACGAAGCATTTGATCGCGCATGGCGCCGGCTCGGCCTGGCGCTGGATCGCAGCGGCTTCTCGGTCGACGACCGCGACCGCACCGCTGGGCTTTACTTCGTGCGCTATATCGACCCCAAGGAAACCGCGAAGGGCGAACCCAACTTCTTCCAGCGCCTATTCAGCAGCGCCGTGCAAAGCGGCCCGGTGCGTTACCGCATATCGGTCAAGGCAACCGGTGCGAAAACACAGATCACGGTGCTCAATAGCGCTGGTGCCGCCGAGAACAGCGACAACGCCAAGGCCATCGTGGCCTTCCTCGTTAAAGAGATGCGATAAGTCGCGCGTGCGTGGATTGCCGGCCATCAATTGAGATGGCGGCACCCAACGCAACAAAGCCGCCCAAGGGCGGCTTTGTTCTTTCAAGCACTGGCTCCGAAGAGCCACGCGCTTTACTTCTTGACGGCGTCGGCAGCCTTGCCAGCGGCGTCTTTGGCGGCGTCAACAGCCTTACCAGCGGCATCCTTGGCAGCGTCGCCAGTCTTGGCCATCGCGTCCTTGGCGGCGTCAGCGGCCTGGCCGGCAACAGCCGACGCGGCGACACCAACAGCCGACGCGGCCACCTCAACCGCCGACGCAGCGGCGGCAATTGCCGGTGCTGCGGCAGGCGCCGGGGCAGCCATGGGAGCCGGCGCAGGTTCTTTTTTGCCGCAAGCGGCGAGGGCGACGGTGGCAACCAATGCGGCCAACAGAAGCGACTTGTTCATGTGTATGTATCCTCGGAATATTGGGTCGAATGACGGGCAAAGAGTGAGGGCGCTCTTCGAGAACTCTCAGAGACCCATCGAAAAGGCAGAGTGAAACATAGCTCCGCTCTACCTAGCCCATGAGTATATCTGGCGCTAGGCAAAACCCTAGAGTCCGAGTCTGGAGACTGGGAAGTCCGGGCTCGAACGTTGCGCCAATGCGTCGATTTCTTCGATCATGGAGTGCGTTCGTCGGGCATCCATGCTCGCACGACCACGCCAATACAAACGGTCAATCAATTCGATATGTGCGGCATGCTCGACCAGCAGCCAGGTTGGGATCGATGGGCAGTCGTCCGGCGCAACTGCGCGTGTATCGATGACATGGCTCCAGGATCGGCGCCAGGCAGTGAAGCGCGGGTGGCGGCTGGCGAACCCGTCAAAGTTGCTCGCAAGCACCGACAGTCGACGTTGCGGCAGTCGTGCCCACTCGCCGATCGACTGCAAGAACACGGGGTCGTCCAAAGGCCACTCGCTAAAGTCAGGATCGATCCACCACATGCGTCGCGCCTTGGTTGCGTTGGCCATCGCGACGGCCCATGCGATGGCCCGTCGAAAGCCTGCGCGCGAGCTCAGGTCGGGTATCTGCAGTTCACCGGATGCGGGGGTGTCGGTCATTCAATGGACTCCAGCCAGCCGCATTCAAGCCATTGCTGCACCGTTCGGCGCGCCGCCGACGACAGCATTCGACATGTCTCTGCGTTCAAGCTTCGGTTATCGGCAAGCACATGCATCAGCATAGCGTCACGACCGCTGGCAGCAAACGATTCGCCATTGATGAAGCAAAAACGCGAGTCGTACATCATGCGCGAGGCCCTGGCCAGACGCACACCCTGCGTCAGTTCGCGACCTTGGACTGCGGTATACCAAACCTGCGGTTTGGGTTCTGTCAGCGCCTCGCCGAGCGCGCGTGCAATGGCGTCGGGCCGGCGCAGCGCGCGCATCACCGCCCTGTGCGCATGGCGCTGCAAGCTTGCCGGAATTGCTCCGGGGTGCGCCGTAGCCCTTTGCGCCGCGTCGCGGTAGAGGGTGGTGTCGAACTCCAGCGCTTCGTCGCCCAAACGCGACATCAACTCGTTGGCCAAACTGCCCAAGGCCGGTGCGCGAAAGCCGATCGAACAGGTCATGCACTCGCCGACGGCGACACCGTCGTGGCCCCAACGTGGCGGCAAATACAGCATGTCGCCAGGCCCTAGCAGCCACTCTTCCTCCGGCTCGAATCGTTGGAGGATGCGCAGCGGCAATCCCTCAACAAATGTGTCGTCGTGGCAGCGCGCTATGCGCCAACGGCGTTGGCCGCGGACTTGCAGAAGGAAAACGTCGTACGAGTCGAGGTGCGGACCGACGCCGCCGCCATCACTAGCCCAGGACATCATCAGATCGTCAAGCCGCGCGTCGGGCACAAAACGAAAGCGCGACAACAGCTCGCGCGCGGCATCGACATGCAGGTCCAGCCCCTGCACGAGAACCGTCCAGTTCGGCGTGGCGATGGTGGGGAGACTGCGCCGAGGCAAGGGGCCATCACGCACCGACCACTGCTCGCCCACTCGCTGCACCAGCCGCGATTCAACGTCGGCGCAGGCGGCCAATTCAAACAAGGCCGCGCGCCGAAGTGGCGCTACTGCGCCAGGTAGGGCCTGGCGGATCAGCAGGGGCTTTTTTTGCCAATACTCACGCATGAATCGGGCCGGGCTACAGCCGCCCAACATTGCCATCGGCTGACGCATTCGCATGCCTGCATTGTGCGGTAATCGGCTATGCGATGATCACCGCATGAGTATCACCAAGCCCTGCGTTGTCAGCCTGTGTTGGCAACTTTCCGATGCGCAAGGGCAAGCCATTGATGAACTGGCCGACCCTGTTGAGTTCTTTCTCGGTGGCGACGACTTGTTGCCGAAGATTGAAGAGGCCTTGTTGGGGCAGGACATCGGATTCGAGACCGACTTGCACTTGGAACCCGAATTCGCCTTCGGCGACTACAAGGCCGAATTGGTCTGCTTCGAGTCTCGTGACCTGTTTCCCAAAGAGCTAGAGCCTGGCATGATCTTCGAGGGGCTTCCTGCCGGGAGTGTCACCTCTGACATGCCTCAAGACGCTGTCTATGTGGTCACTGAGATCTACCCGTCGCATGTCGTGCTAGACGGCAACCATCCACTGGCGGGAGTCGCCCTGCGCTTGCATGTCAAGGTCTGCGACGTGCGCGAAGCCACTGCGAACGAACGCGATGCTCGCAGCGTCACTGGTGGCATGCTTTCGGTGTTGGGCGTTGCGGTGACCCCGCCACCGAGCACGCTGCAATAGCACTTGGGTTGGGCCCAAAATGAAAAACCCGCCAGAAGCTGTGAAGCCTCTGGCGGGTTGAATTTTGGTTGCGGGGGCAAGATTTGAACTTGCGACCTTTGGGTTATGAGCCCAACGAGCTACCAGGCTGCTCCACCCCGCGACTGAGGTTTGAATTATAGCGCGCTATGCCTGCGTTCGTTGCTCGAACGCAGGCGCGCGAGGCAAGTCATTCGGTCGTTGCGTCCGCCACAACTTCAGAGGCGACGTCAGGCCGATCAATCAGCTCGACGAAGGCCATGGGTGCGTTGTCGCCCACACGGAAGCCCATCTTCAGGATACGTGTATAGCCACCCGGGCGCGCCTTATAGCGCGGGCCGAGCTCATTGAAGAGCTTGCTGACGACATCGCGATCGCGGGTGCGGTCAAACGCCAGGCGGCGGTTGGCCAGCGTCGGCTCTTTGCCAAGCGTAATGAGCGGCTCGACCACACGGCGCAATTCCTTGGCCTTGGGCAAGGTCGTGCGAATCGCTTCGTGCTGAATGAGCGAGTTGCACATGTTGCGAAGCATGGCCAGCCGGTGTGAGCTGGTGCGGTTGAGCTTTCTGAGCCCGTGACGATGACGCATGGTGCTTGTCCTTTCGAGTAAATAGCCGCTGGCCGTGTCAGGTACCTGCGGGTGCACCGAGTGGCGAGGTCGCCACCCAAATCTTCAACTTCTTAACGCTTGTCCAAACCCTGCGGCGGCCAACCTTCCAGGCGCGCGCCTAAGGTCAGGCCACGCGAGGCCAACACTTCCTTGATTTCATTGAGCGACTTGCGGCCCAGGTTGGGGGTCTTCAACAATTCGGTCTCGGTGCGCTGCACGAGATCACCGATGTAATAAATGTTCTCGGCCTTGAGGCAATTGGCCGAACGCACGGTGAGTTCGAGCTCGTCGACAGGCTTGAGCAGAATGCCGTCCCAAGTCGGCGTCGGCACCGGCGACAAGTCGGGCATCGCACCGAGCTTGCCTTCGAGCTGCGCGAAGACTGCGAGCTGTTCGACCAAAATCTTGGCCGATTGGCGAATGGCTTCCTCGGGTGAAATCGCGCCGTTGGTTTCGATCTCCATCACCAGCTTGTCAAGGTCGGTGCGCTGCTCAACGCGCGCGTTTTCTACCGCGTAGCTGACGCGGCGAACCGGCGAGAACGATGCGTCCAACACGATGCGGCCGATCGACTTGGTCGGCTCGTCGCCATAGCGGCGCAGCGTGCCGGGCACATAGCCGCGGCCCTTTTCGACCTTGATCTGCATGTCAAGCTTGCCGCCATGCGCCAGATGCGCGATGACGTGCTCGGGGTTGATGATCTCGACGTCATGCGGCGTCTGGATGTCGGCCGCCGTAACGGGGCCTTCGCCTTCTTTGCGAAGCACCAGCGTCACTTCGTCGCGGTTGTGCAGCTTGAAGACGACGTTCTTCAGATTCAACATGATGTGAACCACGTCTTCCTGCACACCGTCGATGGCCGAGTACTCATGCAGCACGCCGGCAATGGTCACCTCGGTAGGCGCGTGGCCGACCATGGAAGACAGCAGCACGCGACGCAGCGCATTGCCCAGAGTATGGCCGTAGCCGCGCTCGAATGGTTCGAGCGTGGCTTTGGCGCGGTGGCCGCCCAGCGGCTCGACATGAATGGCCTTCGGCTTGAGTAGTGTGGTTTGCATTGAGCTTCTAGTTCCTGTCAATACCCTCGGCTCGTTACGCCGATAAGGCTGATGGACCATGCCAGGCGATGGATGACGGTGCGCTTCGTGCCCGACAAGCGAAGCGCCCGTGGCAACGAGTGCGCTGGCCAAAGGGCCAATGCACCGCTGCCGGATTTTTTAGCGCGAGTACAACTCGACGATCAGTGCTTCTTTGATTTCTGCGCCGAACTGGTCGCGGTCGGGCGCCTTCTTGAAGACGCCTTCGAGCTTGGTGGCATCAACCTGCACCCAGTCGCATAAACCGACGGTCTGGGCAAGCTTGAGCGCGTCGATCACGCGCAATTGGGTCTTGGCCTTCTCGCGCAGGGCCAACGTGTCGCCCGCCTTGACGGCGTACGAGGGGATGTTGACCACTTGCCCGTTGACCGTGATCGCCTTGTGCGACACCAACTGGCGCGCTTCAGCGCGCGTCGAGCCAAAACCCATGCGGTAGACGACGTTGTCCAGACGCGATTCCAGCAGCGCCAACAGGTTGGCGCCGGTGTTGCCCTTGCGGCGCTCGGCCTCGGCAAAGTAGCGACGGAACTGACGCTCCAACACCCCATACATGCGCTTGACCTTTTGCTTCTCGCGAAGCTGCAGGCCGTAGTCGGAGGTGCGTGAGCCACTGGTGCGGCCATGCTGGCCCGGCTTGCTGTCGAACTTGGCCTTGTCCCCGATGGCGCGACGCGCGCTCTTCAGGAAAAGGTCAGTGCCTTCACGGCGGGAGAGTTTGGCCTTGGGGCCGAGATAACGTGCCACGGAATATCCTTTGATTTATCTGACGCGGCAGACCTGCCTTGTCTGCTGACAAAGCCTGCCCCGCGCGAGTCCGGCGGATGTAATTCGAGTCGCTCGGACGGTGGGCTTAGACGCGGCACCAATTGGGCACCACCTCAAGGGAAACGCCGGCGCGAACTTCGGCCGGCGTGACGGAACTCATGATTCTAGCAAAAACCCGCAAAGGGGCCTTGCATTGAGCCGCGCAATCAGATGCGGCGACGCTTCTGCGGGCGACAACCGTTGTGCGGCACGGGCGTCACATCACTGATCGAGTTGATGCGAATGCCCAGCGAAGCCAGTGCGCGCACCGATGACTCGCGACCAGGGCCTGGGCCCTTGATGCGAACGTCCAGATTCTTGATGCCCTGCTCTTGCGCTGCGCGGCCCGCCACTTCGGCAGCCACCTGGGCTGCGAAAGGTGTCGACTTGCGTGAGCCCTTGAATCCTTGGCCACCACTGGATGCCCAGGCCAAGGCGCCGCCCTGGCGATCGGTGATCGTGATGATGGTGTTGTTGAACGAGGCATGCACGTGTGCAACGCCATCCGCGACGTTCTTGCGGATTTTCTTGCTCACGCGGCGTGCCGCGGTATTGACGGGTGCTTTGGCCATGTCGTGCTTCCAGTTCCTGGTGCTGCGTTACCGCGGCTTATTTCTTCAGCGCCGCTGCGCCCTTGCGCGGGCCCTTGCGGGTACGCGCGTTGGTGCGTGTGCGCTGGCCGCGGACCGGCAAGCCACGACGATGGCGCAGGCCACGGTAGCAGCCCAGGTCCATCAGGCGTTTGATGTTGATCGACAACTCGCGGCGCAAGTCGCCTTCGATCGTCAAGCGGCCAATCTCTTCGCGAATGCGTTCGAGTTCGGTGTCGGAGAGATCCTTGATCTTCTTCGAAAGCGCAATACCGACCACTTCGCAAATCTTCTGCGCGGTGGGGCGGCCGATACCATAGATTGACGTGAGGCCAATCTCGGTGTGCTTGTGCGGCGGGATGTTGATACCAGCAATGCGTGCCATGTCGTTCCTTTAAATCAGCCTTGGCGCTGCTTGTGGCGCGGGTCGGTGCAAATCACGCGCACGACGCCTTTGCGGCGAATGACTTTGCAATTGCGGCACATCTTTTTCACCGATGCGGCTACTTTCATGGTCTTCTCCTTGACCTATTCAATCTACTACTTTGCGCGGAAAACGATCCGCGCGCGGCTCAAATCGTAGGGCGTGAGC
>JANMMH010000366.1:0-14523 GCA_031373055.1 Rubrivivax sp.
GTGGCCACCTCCTACCTGGCCAACTACACCGGCTGGTTCAGGGCGCTGGACGCCAACTCTAAGGGCGGCCTCAAACCCGATCGGCTATTGGCCATGGCCGTCGGCGCTTGAGCGCGATCACTACTCAATGCAAACAGCGCCGAAAGCATTCGCACCCACCACCGCCTTGTTGGGTTGCACCACAAAGCCGGTGGTCTGACTCACCAGGCGCGACGCGGGCACGATGTGCGTGGTGTCGATGCCGAGATCCAAGCCAAAGTAGTCGCGCCGTGTGCGTAGCGCCATCACCACCTCTTCGAGCGAGCAGTTGCCGGCGCGCTCACCTAGGCCGTTGATGGTGCACTCGATCTGCCGTGCGCCGCCGATCTTCACACCGGCTAACGAGTTAGCTACGGCCATGCCCAGATCGTTGTGGCAATGCACCGACCAGATCGCTTTGTCGGAATTCGGGATGCGCTCGCGCAGTGTACGGATGAACTCACCGTAGAGCTCGGGCACGGCGTAGCCCACGGTGTCAGGGATGTTCAGCGTGGTGGCACCTTCGTCAATCGCGGTTTCGAGCACGCGGCACAGGAAGTCCATGTCGGAGCGGTAGCCGTCCTCGGGCGAGAACTCGATATCGGCGCACAAGTTGCGCGCAAAGCGCACGGCCAGTCGCGCTTGCTCGTGCACCTGCTCGGGCGTCATGCGCAGCTTCTTTTCCATGTGCAGCGCGCTGGTGGCGATAAAGGTGTGGATGCGCGAGTGCGCCGCACCTTTCAGCGCCTCGGCGGCCTGCGTGATGTCGCGGTCGTTGGCGCGCGCCAGCGAGCACACGGTGGCGTCTTTGATGGCGTCGGCAATGGCCTTCACGGCCGCGAAGTCGCCGTTGGACGAGGCGGCGAAACCGGCCTCGATGACGTCCACCCGCAGTCGCTCTAGTTGGCGCGCGATGCGCAGTTTTTCGTCGCGCGTCATGGACGCGCCTGGCGACTGTTCACCGTCACGCAGGGTTGTGTCAAAGATGATGATCTTGTCGGCCACGATGTGTTCTCCAGTTCCAGTTCAGGCCGCGAGCGCAGCAACCTTCAGCGCCACGCTACTGCGCAGCAGACCCGAGACAACGGCCTTGATCGAGGCCGTGAGGATGTTGTTGTCGATGCCGACGCCAAAAAGTGTGCGCGTGTCGTCGATGCGCAGCTCCAGGTAGGCCGCAGCGCGGGCTTGCGCGCCGGCGCCGATGGCGTGCTCGTGGTAGTCCAGCACTTCGATGCGGCTGCCGGTGGCGCGCTGCAAGGCGTCGACAAACGCGGCCACGGGCCCGCTGCCGTCGCCCTTCAATTCATGTGTATTCGCGCCCACGCGCAGGCGCACGGCCAGGCTCACTTGGCCGTCCTTGGCCTCGTGCAACTGTTGCTGGTCGACCGCTATGTCGGCCAGCTGGTACTCGTGCTCGAACAAGGCCCATAGTTCGCCCGCGCTCATCTCGCCACCCTGCGCGTCCGTCACCGCCTGCACGGCGGCCGAGAACTCGATCTGCAAGCGCCGCGGCAACTCCAGGCCATGCTCGGCCTCCAGCAAGTACGCAACGCCGCCCTTGCCCGACTGGCTGTTGACGCGGATCACGGCTTCGTAGCTGCGGCCCAGGTCTTTGGGGTCCACCGGCAGGTAGGGCATGTCCCAGAGGTCGTCCTCGCGTCGCGCGGCGAAAGCCTTCTTGATGGCGTCCTGATGCGAGCCCGAAAACGAGGTGTAGACCAGGTCGCCTACATAGGGGTGGCGCGGATGCACCGGCAGCTGGTTGCAGTGCTCAACACGGCGGCGCACCGCGTCGATTTGCGAGAAGTCCAAGCCCGGCACCACACCTTGCGTGTAGAGGTTCAAGGCCAGGTTGACGATGTCGACATTGCCCGTGCGCTCGCCGTTGCCGAAGAGGCAGCCTTCCACGCGGTCGGCGCCCGCCATCAGCGCCAACTCGGCCGCTGCGGTGCCCGTACCTCGGTCGTTATGCGGATGCACCGACAGCACGATGGCACTGCGCCGCGCGACGTGACGGTGCATCCACTCGATCATGTCGGCGAAGACATTGGGCGTGCTGTGCTCCACCGTCGAGGGCAGGTTGATGATGCATTTGCGCTCGGGTGTGGGCGCCCAAACCTCGGTCACGGCATCGACCACGCGCTTGCTGAAATCGAGCTCGGTGCCCGAGAACATTTCGGGCGAATACTGGAAGCGCCACGATGTGCCGGGCTGCGTCGCCGCGATGTCGCGCACCAGGGCGGCGTGGGTGACGGCCAGCTCAACAATGCCGTCTTCATCGAGACCCAACACGACGCGACGCATGACCTCGGAGGTGGCGTTGTACAGGTGCACGATGGCGCGCGGCGCGCCCGCCAGCGCTTCAAACGTGCGCGCGATCAGCGGCGCGCGCGCGGGCGTCAAGGCTTGGATCGTCACGTCGTGTGGGATGCGGCCTTCCTCGATCAGCAGCCTGACGAAATCGAAGTCGGCTTGCGAGGCAGATGGGAAGCCAACCTCGATCTCCTTGAAGCCGATGGCCACCAGCGTCTCAAAGAACCGCAGCTTGCGCGCCGGGTCCATCGGCTCGATGAGCGCCTGGTTGCCGTCGCGCAGGTCGGTGCTCAGCCAGATCGGTGCAGCGTTCAGTTGCACGTCGGGCCAACGGCGGTCAGTCAACGCCACCGGCTTGAAGGCGCGGTATTTGGTAGCTGGGTTTGGGAGCATCGGCATGGTGGTCTTTCGATGTTGCTTGGAGGTCGCCACGCAGCTTCAGAAAGTCAAACGGCCCGCTGCGTTGCGCTGGCGGGCCGTTGATCGGGGAAATTTCTAACGTGATCGATCAGCGCACCCGCAGGTCTCCTAGCAGGCTTAGCGCGATCGCGTTGAGTCGGTTGAACATGATGACACGCACTATAGCAGGGGAGACCCGGCGTTCAGTGCAGCCCTTTCTCATCGGGCTCGTCGGTCGACGTCGCGATCACGCTCACCGGCTTGCCCTTGACTCGGCGCCAGATGTAGACGCCATAGCCCGAGAGCCCATACACACAAAACAAACCGAAGAGCGCGATGGGTGGATGCAGGTTGATGAGCGCGATGCCCAGCGCCACCGCGACGATGACGATGAAAGGCACGCTGCGTTTGAGGCCCACCACCTTGAAGCTGTAGAAGGGCACGTTGGTGACCATCGTCAAGCCCGCATAGAGCGTGACGACGAAAGCCGCCCAGGGCAGCCACGCCGTCTGTGCCACCTGCTTGTAGCCAGCGTCGTCCATCAGCCAGATGAAGCCGACCACCAGAGCCGCCGCTGCGGGGCTCGGCAAGCCTTGAAAGAAGCGCTTGTCGACGACGCCGATGTTGGTGTTGAAACGCGCCAAGCGCAGTGCAGCGCCAGCGCAATATACGAACGCGGCGATCCAGCCCAGCTTGCCCATTCCCTTCAAGGCCCACTCGTAGACGATCAAGGCCGGCGCGGCGCCGAAGCTCACCATGTCGGACAAGCTGTCCATCTGCTCGCCGAACGCGCTTTGCGTGTTCGTCATGCGCGCCACGCGGCCGTCCAGGCTATCGAGCACCATGGCGCAGAAGACGCCGATGGCGGCGAATTCGAAGCGTCCATTCATAGCCATCACGATGGCGTAGAAGCCACCGAAGAGCCCCGCCAAGGTGATGGCGTTGGGCAGCACGTAGATGCCCTTGCGACGCGGCCTCGGCGGCTCGGTGCGCTCGGGTTCGGCGTCTTGCAGTGGCGCCGTGTCGTTCGTGGTGTCTTGGCTCATGGTGGCCGAGCATAACGCAGCGTCCCCATGAAAAAGGCCGCCTGCGCTGGGTGCGGGCGGCCTTGAATTGCGCGGGCGGTCGGGCTTAGTTACGGCTGCGATCGACCAGCTTGTTGGCCTTGATCCAAGGCATCATCGCGCGCAATTTTTCGCCCACGACCTCGATGGAATGCTCGCCCATCAAGCGACGGCGCGACATCAACGTCGGCGCGCCGGCGCGGTTCTCGAGAATGAAGTTCTTCGCGTATTCGCCAGTCTGGATGTCGGTGAGCACCTTGCGCATCGTGGCGCGCGTCTCGTCGGTGACGATCCTCGGGCCGGTGACGTACTCCCCGTACTCGGCGTTGTTCGAGATCGAGTAGTTCATGTTGGCAATGCCGCCCTCGTAGATGAGGTCGACGATGAGCTTCAACTCATGCAGGCATTCAAAGTACGCCATCTCGGGCGCGTAACCCGCTTCCACCAGCGTCTCGTAGCCAGCCTTGATGAGCTCGACCGTGCCACCACACAGCACCGCTTGTTCGCCAAAGAGATCGGTCTCAGTCTCTTCGCGGAAGTTGGTCTCGATGATGCCGGCACGGCCACCGCCGTTGGCCACGGCGTAGCTCAGCGCCAGGTCACGCGCCTTGCCCGACTTGTCGGCATGCACGGCGATGAGGTGCGGCACGCCGCCGCCTTGGGTGTAGGTGTTGCGCACGGTGTGGCCGGGCGCCTTGGGCGCGACCATCCAGACGTCAAGATCAGCACGCGGAACGACCTGGCCGTAATGCACGTTGAAGCCGTGCGCAAACGCCAACGAGGCACCTTGCTTGATGTTGGGCTCGATGTCGTTGGCGTAGACCGCGCCGATCTGCTCATCCGGCAACAGGATCATCACCACGTCGGCGCTCTTCACCGCGTCAGCCACGGCCGCAACCTTCAGCCCGGCCTTCTCGACCTTGGACCACGACGCACCACCGGGGCGCAAACCGACAGTGACTTTGCAGCCGCTGTCGTTCAAGTTCTGCGCATGGGCATGGCCCTGCGAGCCGTAGCCGACGATGGTGACGTTCTTGCCTTTGATGAGGCTCAGGTCGGCGTCTTTGTCGTAAAAAACCTTCATTGCTAACTCTCCAGTGAATGGTCAAACGCGCAGGATGCGCTCGCCGCGACCGATGCCACTTGCACCGGTACGCACGGTTTCCAGGATCGCCGCCCTGTCGATAGCGACGAGAAATGCGTCGAGCTTGGCCGTGTTGCCGGTGAGCTCGATCGTGTAGGTCTTCTCAGTAACGTCGATGATGCGGCCGCGAAAGATGTCAGCCATGCGGCTCATCTCGTCGCGCTCTTTGCCCACCGCGCGAACCTTCACCAGCATCAGTTCGCGCTCGGTGAAGCTGCCCTCGGTGAGGTCAACCACCTTAACGACTTCGATCAAGCGGTTGAGGTGCTTGGTGATCTGCTCGATGACGTCGTCAGAGCCGGTGGTGACAATGGTCATGCGCGACAGCGAGGCGTCTTCGGTCGGCGCGACCGTCAGGCTTTCGATGTTGTAGCCACGCGCCGAGAAGAGCCCCACGACGCGCGAAAGTGCACCGGCCTCGTTCTCGAGCAGCACGGCAATGATGTGTTTCATGGTGATCCGTTGCGGCGCGCTCTTGGAGCCGGTGGCGGGTGAGCCGCCGGCCTGTGGCCACGCCATCTAAAAAGGGTTGTCGATATCCGAGTACGTCAGTCGTTAGGCGCTGAGCGGCCAGCAAGGTGCGGTAACACCGATAGGCCCACAGCGGGTGGCGACGTCACAAGTCTTCGGACCCCAGCAGCATCTCGGTGATGCCTTTGCCGGCCTGCACCATGGGCCAGACGTTTTCGGTGGGGTCGGTGCGCACGTCGAGAAACACCGTGCGATCTTTCAGCCGAATCGCCTCACGCAAGGCCGGCTCCACGTCTGCCGGGCGCTCAACCAGCAGACCGACGTGGCCATAGGCTTCGGCCAACTTCACGAAGTCGGGCAGCGCGTCCATGTAGCTGTGCGAGTAGCGGCCGCCGTAGTCGATCTGCTGCCACTGGCGCACCATGCCCAGGTAGCGGTTGTTCAGCGAGACGATCTTCACCGGCGTCTTGTATTGCAAGCAGGTCGAAAGCTCCTGAATGCACATCTGGATCGAGCCTTCGCCGGTGATGCAAAAGACGTCGGAGTCGGGCTTGGCCAGCTTGATGCCCATGGCGTAGGGCAAGCCCACGCCCATCGTGCCCAGGCCACCGGAATTGATCCAGCGCCGCGGCTCTTCGAAGCGATAGAACTGCGCGGCCCACATCTGGTGTTGGCCCACGTCGGACGTGATGTAGGTGTCGCGGTCTTTGGTGAGTTGCCAGAGCTTGTCAACCACGTACTGCGGCTTGATAACGTCGCTGCTGTTCTTGAAGGCCAGGCAGTCGCGCTTGCGCCATTCGTTGACCTGGCTCCACCAGCCTGACAACGCCGCAGCGTCAGGGCGCGTGGTCGCCTCGCGCAGCTGCGTGATCAACTCTTCGAGCACGTCTTTGACGTCGCCCACGATGGGGATGTCGACCTTCACGCGCTTGGAGATCGACGAAGGATCGATGTCGACGTGGATGATCTTGCGCTCGACCGAAGCGAAGTGCTTGGGGTTGCCGATCACGCGGTCGTCAAAGCGCGCGCCCACGGCCAGCACGACGTCGCAGTTCTGCATCGACATGTTGGCTTCGTAAGTGCCGTGCATGCCCAGCATGCCCAGGAAGCGCGGATCGCTCGCAGGAATAGCGCCCATGCCCATCAAGGTGCTGGTGCAAGGGAAGCCGAGCAAGTCGATCAATGCGCGCAGCTCGCTCAAGGCATTGCCCAGGATGACTCCGCCGCCTGTGTAGATGTAGGGCCGCTTGGCTGCCAACAGCAGCTGCACGGCCTTGCGGATCTGCCCGCCGTGCCCCTTGCGCACAGGGTTGTAGGAGCGCATCTCGACTTTGTCGGGGTAGACAAACGGCGTGGTGTGCAGTGAGACATCCTTGGGAATGTCCACCACCACCGGCCCGGGGCGGCCGGTGCGTGCGATGTGGAAGGCCTTCTTCAAGGTCATCGCCAGCTCGCGCACATCCTTCACCAGGAAGTTGTGTTTGACGATCGGGCGCGTGATGCCCACGGTGTCGCATTCCTGGAAGGCATCCAACCCGATCGCCGGCGTCGGCACCTGACCCGTGATGATGACCATCGGGATCGAGTCCATGTACGCTGTCGCGATGCCGGTGACGGCGTTGGTAACACCTGGGCCCGAGGTCACCAGCGCGACACCGACCTCACCCGTGGCGCGCGCATAGCCGTCGGCGGCATGCACCGCAGCCTGCTCGTGGCGCACGAGCACATGCTCGATGGTGTCTTGCTTGTACAGCGCGTCGTAGATGTACAGCACGGCGCCGCCGGGGTAGCCCCAAAGGTAGCGAACACCTTCGGCTTGCAGGCAGCGAACCAGGATTTCCGAGCCGTTTGGATCGGTGGTGGGGGGGTGAGCTTGTGCCGATGCGGCACGCTTGACTTCAGCGGCAGACATGTCCATTTCGAACCTTTGCGATTTTCTCTAACGAAAAACCATCGGTGCACCTCTCCGCGACCTTGTGAGCCGGGTGTGGTGCCGGCGCGATCCGCATTTCGCCGCCCCGGTTGGGCGGCCGACTTGAGATCAAATTTGCGTTGTGCGAAGCAGCATTATGCCAGCCCATGCCTGCGAACCCATCGCGCGGGGCTTACCCATAAGTGCGATGACATAATCAAACGCGCCTCTCCTGGGCGACTTTCGCCGGATCCGCGTTGGCCTCTGACAAAGAACTATCCGACTTCCTGAAGAGTGTCGAAAAGCGAGCGTTCAAGCGTGCGCTTTACGCGGTGCGTGATGAAGACGCTGCCTTGGACATCGTGCAAGACACGATGATCCGCCTGGCCGAGCACTATGTCAGCCGCCCAGCCGCCGAGTTGCCGCTGCTGTTCCAGCGCATCCTGTCCAACGCCACGATGGACTGGTTCCGGCGTCAAAAGACCCGCAATGCCGTCATGCAAAACATGTCGGACTTTGAGCCTGTGGGGGATGGTGGCGACTTCGACCTGTTGGAAACTCTGGCAGCGATGGACGGCTCTGCGGGTGCCGAGAGTGCGGCCGATGTCGTGTCACGCACGCAGACCTTGATGCTTATCGAGGGCGCCGTGGCCAACCTGCCTGGACGTCAACGAGAAGCCTTTCTTCTGCGTTACCTTGAAGAATTCGATGTGGCTGAAACAGCAGCCGCGATGGGCTGTTCGGAGGGAAGCGTGAAGACGCATTGCTCACGAGCGGTGCACGCGCTGGCCAAAGCCCTTCACGCCAAAGGACTCAAGCCATGACCGCACACCAAAACACCGCCGAGCTCGACGTGCTGCAAGCGCGCTTCGCCGCACGCACGGCCGGTGGGCTCAAGGCACAAGCCGCAGCCCTGCCGCACGACATCAGCGAGCGCCTGCGCGTCGGACGCGAGCGAGCGCTGGCGCATGCTTGCCAGCGTCAGCTGCAAGCCACCACCGCGCCCTTGGTGGTGGCCCGCAGTAGCGGCGGCGCGGCCGTGCTGGGTGGGCCGTCGCCCTGGTGGCTGAAGCTTGCCTCGGGCTTCCCGCTGGCGGTGCTGCTGTTGGGCCTGGTCGTCATCACACAGTGGAACAACCGCTCGCAAGTGCTTGCTGCGGCTGAGATCGACATGCAGCTGCTCTCCGACGAGCTGCCGCCCAAGGCCTATTCCGACCCCGGCTTCGCCGAATTTCTGAGAGCGCCGCCGCAGTGAGTGCAAGGCCCCGGTCAGTCGCCATTCAGCGCGCCGTCGTTGTTGCGGTGCTGGCGCTCGCGGGTGTGACGGCATTGACCTCGGTGTGCCTGGCCCAGACGCCCTTTCGCCCAGCGCCGAGCAACACGCCGGCGGCTGCGGCGCCCAAGCCTGGCGGCCCCGCATGGGCCAGTTTGTCGCCCGCCCACAAAGACGTGCTGGCGCCACTGCAGCGTGACTGGGCGAGCATCGACGCCGACCGCAAGTCGAAGTGGATCGAGGTCGCGTCGCGCTTCCCGTCGATGCCCGCCTCAGAACGCCAGCGTGTGCAAGAGCGTATGGCCGAGTGGTCACGCATGTCGCCTGCTGAGCGCGGCCAGGCACGCATGCAGTTTCAAGAGGCCAAGCAGCTCAGCCCGCAAGACCGGCAGGCACGCTGGGACGCCTACAGTTCGCTGCCCGAAGAGACACGTCGCGAACTGGCCCAGCGCGCCAAGCCGGTTGCCGTTGCGGCCGCAGCGAATGGCAGCGGTAAGCCTGCCGCTACGGCGCGCGGCGATGCGCCCAAAGCAGCGACAGGCCTGGCAGAAAAGCGCAACGTCGTTCGCGGTGGCGAGAGCGGCCAGTCCAAAGCGGTGTCGCCTACGGTCGTGCAAGCCAAACCCGGCGCGACGACGAATCTGGTGACGCGGCTCGCGCCGCCACCCAATCACCAGCAGGTGGGCATGCCCAAAATCGCGGCGACCGAAGGCTTCGTCAACCCGTCGACGCTGCTGCCCAAGCGCGGCGCCCAAGGCGCGGCCGTGCGAACCGCTGCGGCGGCCTCAGCGCCACCCGTCGACCCGTGACCGCTGCGCCATTCGTTGGCGCGGCACCGAGCTTGCGTCGACGCCTGGCCTGCTTCATTTACGAAGGCGTGCTGCTCTTCGGTGTGGTCGCTGCCGCTGGACTGGTCTATGCGCTGGCGACCCATCAACGCCACGCGCTCGTCGGCACGCTTGGGCTGCAAGCTTGGCTCTTCGTCGTGATCGGCCTGTACTTCGTGTGGTTCTGGTCGCGACACGGCCAGACTTTGGCGATGCGCACCTGGCACATCCGCGTCGTCACGCATGACGGTGCGCGCTTGAGTGCGGCGCGCGCCATAGCGCGATACCTCCTGTGCTGGATCTGGTTCCTTCCCGCCTTGATCGCATTGCAGCTGGCCGACCTCAAGTCGGCGGGCGCCGTCAGCGTGGTCTTGACAAGCGGCGTGCTCGGCTACGCCGCACTCTCGCGTATGCACTGCACGCGCCAGTACTGGCATGACGTCGTCTGCCGCACGCAGCTTGTCGACACGCGCGCGACTCGATCGTCTTCAAACGCTGCGGCAGAATCGAAGCATGAGCAACCCGCACAAAGGCCGCCAAGGCATTGACCGCCTTGTGCACGCCATGCGGTACTCGATCGACGGGCTCGCCGCCGCCTACCGCGGTGAGAGCGCGTTCCGACAAGAGTTCTGGCTCGTCGTCGTGATGACACCTGTCGGCCTGTGGCTCGGCAGCAGCTGGATCGAGCGTTCACTCTTGCTCGGTTCGCTGGTGCTGGTAATGATCGTCGAGCTGCTCAACTCGGGCATCGAAGCCGCGATTGACCGCATCTCTTTCGACCATCACGAGCTGTCTAAGCGCGCCAAAGACTACGCCTCGGCGGCCGTATTGATCGCGCTGCTGCTTTGCGGTGGCATCTGGCTGTCGGCGTTATGGGTGCGCCTGTCATGACTGAATCAAGCATCTCGATTTGCGTCTACTGCGGCTCGCGCCACGGCGCGCAAGCGGTCTACACCGAAAGCGCACGCGCCCTGGGCCGCGCCATTGGCGAACGCGGCTGGCAGCTCGTCTACGGTGGCGGCAAGGTCGGTTTGATGGGCGAGGTGGCCGACGCTGTCATCAACGCCGGTGGCCGCGTGGTCGGCGTGATTCCCGACTCACTCATGCGCCGAGAGGTCGGCCACCAAGGCCTGCACGAGCTGCACGTGGTGCCGAACATGCACGTGCGCAAACAGATGATGGCCGAGCGCGCCGACGCCTTCATCGCGCTGCCCGGGGGCATCGGCACGCTTGAGGAGCTGTACGAGGTCTGGACTTGGCGCCAGCTCGGCTATCACGACAAACCGATCGCGCTCTTGAACGTAGACGGCTACTTCGACGCGCTCTTGCAGTTCATGCGCACGAGCGTCTCAGAAGGCTTCTTGTCGCAAGAGCAGCACGACGCGTTGCAGGTCGATGACGACCCTGTGCGGCTTCTGCAAAGCCTGACCATCAACACAGGTACGCGCGGACTTGACAACAACAGCGACTACAGCAGGGTCTGAAGCCCGGCGCTCAAACCGCCGCCTCATCCGTCTCGCCGGTGCGGATGCGCACCACCTGCTCGACCGGCGTCACAAAGATCTTACCGTCGCCGATCTTGCCGGTCTTGGCCGCTTTGACGATGGCCTCGATGCAGCGCTCGACGTCGGCGTCTTTGACCACCAGCTCGATCTTCACCTTGGGCAGGAAGTCGACCACGTACTCGGCGCCGCGATAGAGCTCGGTGTGGCCCTTCTGGCGGCCGAAGCCTTTGACCTCGGTGACCGTCAAGCCCGAAACGCCCACGTCACCCAGCGCCTCACGAACTTCTTCGAGCTTGAAGGGCTTGATGATGGCGGTGATCTGCTTCATGGCAACTCCGGGTGGGCTTGGGTTGGGGCTTGTCTTGGGACGGACGTTCGAACTGATATTGGCAGCGATTTAAGCACGGAACTTTGAGGTGATGGGGTAGCGCCAGTCGCGCCCGAACGCGCGGTGCGTGATGCGTATGCCCACGGGCGCTTGACGCCGCTTGTATTCATTGAGTTTGATCAAACGCGTCACGCGCTCGACGTCGGCGCGCGCAAATCCGGCCGCCACGATGGCTTCGATGCTTTGGTCGTCTTCCATATAGCGCGCCAGGATGGCGTCGAGCACCTCGTAGGGCGGCAGGCTGTCCTGGTCGGTCTGGTCGGGGCGCAATTCGGCCGACGGCGGCCGCGTGATGATGCGCTCGGGAATCATCGTGCCCGTGCTGCCGTCACCGCGCACAAAGCCTTGCTCGTTGCGCCAATGCGCGAGCCGATAGACAAGCGTCTTGGCGACGTCCTTAATGACCGCAAAGCCACCCGCCATGTCGCCGTAGAGCGTGCAATAGCCCGTGGCCATTTCGCTCTTGTTGCCGGTGGTCAGCACGATGAAGCCGGTCTTGTTTGACAGCGCCATCAAGAGCGTGCCGCGAATGCGCGCTTGCAGGTTCTCTTCGGTGGTGTCTTCTGCCAGGCCGGCGAACTGCTTGGCCAGCGACGCGCGAAAGGCGTCGAACATCGGCGCAATGGCGATCTCGTCGTAGCGCACACCGACCCACGCGGCCATCTCGCGCGCGTCGATCCAGGAGATGTCGGCCGTGTAGGGCGACGGCATCATCACGGTGCGCACACGCTCGGCGCCGAGTGCGACCACCGCAATGGCCAGCACGAGCGCGGAGTCGATGCCGCCCGACAAGCCGATGATCGCGCCGGGGAATCCGTTCTTGTTGACGTAGTCGCGCACGCCGGTAACCAGTGCGGCCCAGGCCTGCGCTTCGGGCGATGGCATGGGTAAAAGCGTGCCCTGTGGTGCGTTGTCGGCCACGAAATCGACAACCACCACCGCCGTCTCGAAGCTCGGTCCGCGCGCGACCACGTCGCCCTGGGCGTCGAGCGCGAACGAGGCGCCGTCAAACACCACCTCGTCCTGCCCGCCCACCAGGTGCGCGTAGCACAGGGGAAGCGCCACGGCGCGTGCGCGCAGCGCCATTCGCGCCTCGCGCTCCTCGGCCTTCTCCAGATGGAAGGGTGACGCGTTAAGCACGAGCAGGACCTGCGCACCGGCATCACAGGCCAGCCGCGCGGGCTCCTCGAACCAGGCGTCTTCGCAAATGATCACGCCGAAGCGCTGACCTTCGCTTTCGAACACCAAGGGACCGCCACCGACGTCGCGACCCGACGCGAAATAGCGTCGCTCGTCAAAGACCTGGTAGTTCGGCAATTCACGCTTGCAGTAGGTCGCCACGACCCGCCCGGCGCTGAGCAGCGAGGCGGCGTTGAAGCGCTGCGGCGTGTTGGTGATCGAGCGTGAGCGCAGCTCGGTCGAGTCATCGAACTGGTGCGGGTGGCCCACCACCAGCTGCAAACCGGCGCAGTCAGCCACCAAGCCAGCCAGGGCTTGCAGCTGCTCGGCACAAGCCTGCATGAAGGCCGGCCGCAGCAGCAAATCTTCGGGCGGATAGCCACTGAGAGCCAACTCGGGTGCGACCGCCACCGTGGCGCCTTCTGCATACGCCTGGCGTGCCATATCAGCGATGCGCCGTGCGTTACCGTCGAGGTCGCCGACCGTCGCGTTGAGCTGTAAGAGCGCGACTTTCACGAGGCAAACCCCTGTTCTTCGGAGATCGATATCACTGCGCAGGATTATCACATCGAGGTCCACGACAGCCCGCATGGCGTCGACGCTGCCGCCTGGGACCATCTGCTAGCCAGCCAGTGTGCGCCCACCCCCTTCATGCGCCACGCCTACCTCAGCGCCATGCACGACTCGGGCAGCGCGGCGGCCGCCACCGGCTGGGCGCCGCAGTTCATTGCCTTGCACCAGCAAGGCCAGTTGCGCGGCGCGTGCGCGCTCTACTTGAAGAGCCACTCTTACGGCGAGTACGTGTTCGACTGGGCCTGGGCCGATGCTTACCGCCGCCACGGCCTGCGTTACTACCCCAAGCTGCTCGGCGCCCTGCCCTTCACGCCGGTGCCCGGCACGCGGATGCTGGCTGCGGACGACGCTGCACGCGCGCAGCTTGTGCATGTCATTCGAGAGTTAGCCACGGCTAGCCGTTTGTCGTCTGCCCATGTGCTCTTCATCGACGAGGCCGAGCGACAAGCCTTCGCGGCCGCAGGTTGGTTGATGCGCGAAGGCGTGCAGTTCCACTGGACGCAGGACACGACGGCGCCTGTGGCGGACTTCGCCGAACTGCTGGCGCGGCTGCAACGCGACAAGCGCAAAAAAATCCAGCAAGAGCGCCGCCGCGTGGCCGACGCCGGCGTCAGCGTTGAGGCACTAGAAGGCCGGGCCATCACCGAAACGCACTGGGACTACTTCTACCGCTGCTACACCCTCACCTACGAAGCCCACAATTCCACACCCTACCTCACGCGCGACTTCTTCACGCGCATGGCGCAGCACATGCCCGAACACTGGTTGATGTTTGTGGCGTTGCTGGACGGTGAGCCTATCGCCACATCACTGATCACCATCGACCGCGAACAAGGCGCAGCCTGGGGCCGCTACTGGGGCAGTACCGTACATGTGCCTTGCCTGCATTTCGAGGCCTGCTACTACCAGCCGCTGCAGTGGTGCCTGGCGCAAGGCTTCAAGCGCTTTGAAGGCGGCGCGCAGGTCGAGCACAAGTTGGCGCGCGGCCTCTTGCCGGTGCGCACGAGCTCAGCGCATTGGCTGCGCGATGAGCGCTTCGCCAGCGCCGTGGCGGATTTTCTGTCCAGTGAGCGCGAAGGCATCGGCCACTACGTGGGCGAGCTCGACGAGCGCAACCCGTTCAAAGCTCACTCAACCAGCGACAAGCGTCAAGCCTGATTCAAAACTTGCATCAAACCCGCCGTTTGGCCAGCCAGTTGTTGATGCCCGTGACGACCTCGGCCCGTGCCGAGTCGACGCCTTCCCAGCCGATCACCTTGACCCACTTACCGACTTCGAGATCCTTGTAGTGCTCGAAGAAGTGCTGGATGGTGTTCAGGCGCATCGGGTTCAGGTCCTCGGGCTTCTGCCACTGCGTGTAGATCGACAAGATCTTGTCGATGGGCACGGCCAGCAGCTTGTTGTCGCCGCCGGCTTCGTCGTCCATCTTCAGCACGCCGATGGGGCGGCAGGTCACC
>JANMMH010000371.1:0-6695 GCA_031373055.1 Rubrivivax sp.
TTCATGAAGATGCCCCAGCGGTAGTCGGGCATCTTCACGTGACCGAACTGCGCCCAGCCCTGCGGGTCGACGCTGACCGCGGTGCGCAGGTAGACATCAAAGTTGGTAGAGCCCTCGGGGCCCATGTCACCCCACCAGTCCAGGAAGTTGGGCTGCCACTGCTCGAGCGCACGCTGCAGCGTGCGGTCGTCGCCGAGGTTGACGTTGTTGGGGATCTTTTCGCTGTAGTTGATGGTGCTCATGGTCGCTTGTGTCCTAAGAAGTCAATCAAACCCGATTCCAGTCGAAGGTCGCCTTGTCGCCTTTGCCGTAGACCTTCAAGGCGCCCTTTTCGCCCACGGCGTTGGGGCGCTGGAAGATCCAGTTCTGCCAGGCCGTCAAGCGGCCGAAGATGCGCGTGGCCATGTTCTCGGGGCCGTTGAAACGCAGGTTGGCTTCCATGCCCGTCAGCGCGTCGGGGTTCATGGCCACGCGCTCTTCGATGGCAATGCGTGTCTCGTCGGCCCAGTCGATGTCGTCGGGGTTGGCGGTGACGAGGCCCAGTGCAAAGGCGGCGTCGGCGTCCAGCGGCTGGCCGATGGCGTCACGCGCCGCCATCAAGGGCGCCGACATGCCGTAGAAGCGCCGGTGCAGCCGGCTCTGGCCTGTGGCCATGGGATAAGGGCCAAAGTTGCTAACACTTAGCGTGATGGCGGGCGCGCGCGCCGCGTCGTCGGGCAGCGCCAGATGGTAGATGCGGTCGCAGGCCAGCGCCAGCTCAAGCAAGCTGCCGGCGAAACACGAACCCGGTTCGACCAGCGCAAAGAGGCTGCGCGATGAGACATCGAGCCGGCTGAAGGTGCGGCGCAAGAGCCCGATGGTTTCGCGCACCAGCCAGTGCTCATGATGCGCCGCCAGCAGGGCGTCGCAGGCCAGCACGGCGGCGGCGTCACCTTCGGTCTTGATGAGCCACAGGCCGATGTCCAGCTCATTCGTGCGCATCGAGAGGATGGCGTCTTCAAGCTCGCGCGCCATCGCCAGCGGGTACCAGGCGGCACCTGCCGCTTCGATGGCGGCCAGGTTTTGTGGCTGCGCGCCCACGGGTGCTTTCACCGTGAACGTGGCCACGCGCCGGGTGCGGTCGATCTCGACCACCACGTTCGGGTAGCGCAGAGCGTCGGCTTCGATGGCGCGTGTGATGGGCGTTAGCCGCACGCCTTTGCCGTCGACCGGCCGGTCGCTCAACGCGGCCAGTTGCAGCGCGCGCTCTTGCACTTTGGCGGCAAAGACCGAGGTCTTGGCGATGTCGTCCACCAGGCGCCAATCTTTGGCCTTCTGGCCGCGCACGCCTTCGACGCTGGTGCAGAAGAGGTCGGCCAGGTCGTGGCGCACGTGGCGTTTGTCGGTCACGCGCGTCAAGCCGCCGGTGCCGGGCAGCACGCCCAAGAGCGGCACCTCGGGCAGGCTCACGGCGCTGGCGCGGTCGTCGACCAGGATGATCTCGTCACAGGCCAGCGCCATCTCGTAGCCGCCGCCGGCGCAGGCGCCGTTGACGGCAGCCAGGAACTTCAGCCCGCTGTGCGTGGACGAGTCTTCCAGCCCGTTGCGCGTCTCGTTGGTGAACTTGCAGAAGTTCACCTTCCAGGCGTGGCTGCTAACGCCCAACATAAAGATGTTGGCGCCCGAGCAGAAGACTCTTTCCTTGGCGCTGGTCAACACCACCGTGCGCACTTCGGGGTGCTCGAAACGGACGCGCTGCACGGCGTCGTGAAGCTCGATGTCGACGCCCAGGTCGTAGCTGTTGAGCTTGAGTTTGTAGCCCGGGCGCAGGCCGGCGTCCTCATTGAAGTCGGCCGCCAAGGTGGCCACCGGGCCTTCGAAGCTGAGCTTCCAGTGGCGATATTGCGAGGGCTGGGTCTGGTAGTCGACGCGGGGGTCAGGGCTCACTGGGTTTCCTTGGGTGAACACGGTGATCGGCACGATAGTGCAGTTTCACAATGAACGTCAAGCGTTTTAATGAAGTTAAGTTCATTCTGACTCTAAGCCCAGTGCGTTTCGCACCATCGCCCGCAGCAGTGTGAAGGTCTCCTCCAGCGGCTGCGCGCTGGTGTCCAGTCGCAGCTCGGCCTTCGAGTAAAAGGCCGCGCGCCCCGCCAAGATGCCCTTCAGGTCTTCCATCGCCTCCCGGCTCGCCGCCATGGGCCGCATGTCGCCCTGGGCAGCCACTCGCTTCGTGTGATCTTCGGGGTCGGCGTGCAGCCACACGGTGGTGCAGTGCGTGAGCAGCTGGTTGAAGGTGGCGGGGTCGGAAACCAGGCCGCCGGGGATGGCGATCACGGCGTCGTCATAGAGCTGGATCGTCTCTTCCAGCGCGCGGCGCTCGTAGCGGCGGTAGGCGTTTTGGCCGTACAGCGCCTGAATCTCGGCGATGCTGCAGCCGGCAAACCGCTCGATCTCACGGCTGAGCTCGATGAACGGCAGCGCCAGGTCTTCACCGAGCATGCGCCCCAGGGTCGACTTGCCTGCGCCGCGCAGGCCCACCAGCGCAATGCGTGAGCTGCGCGCTGCCTTGCCCGCGCCCTGCGTGCTGCCCATGCCCAGCAGCTCGCCCACGGCCACGCGCACGCGGCGCAGCGTGGGTTCGTCACGCGTGCCGAGCAGCTCGCGCAGCAGCAGCCATTCGGGGGAGGTGGTGGTGACGTCGCCCAGCAGTTCGGCGAGCGAACATTGCAAGGCGCTGGCCACCTGGTGCAGCACCAAGATCGAGGCGTTGCCGCTGCCAAGTTCGAGGTTGGCGAGGTGGCGCTCGGAGACATCGGCGCCCAGCGCCAACGCCTTGCGCGTCATGCCTTTGCGCGAGCGCAGCGCACGCACGCGCTGGCCCAGCGCCGCGAGCAGTGTTTGCCTGTCGCCGCCGTGGCTCGGGGCTGGGATGCGAGCGGCGGGATGAACTATTGTGCTTGACATGAGGTTACGCCGGACCTAGAGTTCATGTACGCACCATACCGCATGTTTTCCAGTCCGGCAAGTTTGATGCACATCAGCGGCGCAACGCCGCCAGGAGCAGCTCTTCATGACCACCCCGACCGCCGTCGCGGCGCCGACCGAGCGCTTCAACATCGCGCAGCACTTGCTTGCTGTTAACGCCGCGCGGCCACACAAGCTGGCCTTTGTCGACGACCACGGGGCACTCAGCTACGGCGAGCTCGCGCAACGCGTGCGCCGCTTGGCCGCCGCCTTGCGCGCGGCCGGCATCAAGCGTGAAGAGCGCGTGCTGGTGTTGATGCACGACGGCTGCGACTGGCCTGTGAGCTTTCTCGGCGCGCTCTACGCCGGCATGGTGCCGGTGGCGGTGAACACCTTGCTGACGGCCGACGACTACGCCTACATGCTGGAGCACTCGCGCGCGCAGGCTGTGCTCGTATCTGGCGCGTTACTGCCCGCACTCAGTGCGGCCATGGTGCGAGCGGACCATGAAGTGCAGTGCGTCGTGGTTTCGCACCCGCTGGCGCCGTTGCACCCGAACGAGCTTGAGTTCGAAGCCTTCCTCGGCAGCCACACGCCAGCGACGAAGCCAGCCGCCACCGCCGCCGACGACCCCGGCTTCTGGCTCTATTCCTCAGGCTCCACGGGCCGCCCCAAAGGCACGGTGCACTCCCACGCCAACCCCTACTGGACGGCCGAGCTCTACGGCAAAGGCGTGCTGGCGCTGCGTGAGGAAGACGTCTGCTTTTCGGCCGCCAAACTCTTCTTCGCCTACGGCCTGGGCAATGCGCTAACGTTCCCCATGAGCGTGGGTGCCACGACGCTTTTGATGGCCGAGCGGCCCACGCCCGACGCGGTGTTCAAGCGCTGGCTCGGCGGCGTGGGCGGCGTCAAGCCCACCGTATTTTTCGGCGCACCCACGGGATTCGCCGGCATGCTGGCGTCCCCCGCCATGCCCGCGCGCGCGCAGCTGGCGCTGCGCCTGGCGTCGTCCGCCGGTGAGGCTTTGCCGGCCGAGTTGGGTGAGCGTTTCAATGAGCGTCTGGGCATCGAGGTGATCGACGGCATCGGCTCGACCGAAATGCTGCACGTGTTCTTGTCCAACAAGCCCGGCCAGTTGCGTTACGGCACCACGGGCTGGCCGGTGCCGGGCTACGAGCTGGAGCTGCGCGGGGACGATGGTCAAGTGGTGGCCGACGGCGAGAGCGGCGAGCTCTACATCCACGGCCCGTCGGCCGCGATGATGTATTGGGGCAACCGCGCCAAGACGCGCGACACCTTCCAGGGCGGCTGGACCAAAAGCGGCGACAAGTACACGCGCAACGCCGACGGTAGCTACACCTACGGCGGGCGCAGTGACGACATGTTGAAAGTGAGCGGCATCTATGTGAGCCCCTTCGAAGTCGAGGCCACGCTGGTGCAGCACCCGGCCGTGCTGGAAGCGGCGGTGATCGGCAAAGAAGACGCCGAGGGCCTGACCAAGACCAAGGCCTTTGTCGTCGTCAAGCTAGGTGCCAGCGCCACGGAAGACGAGCTCAAGGCCTTCGTCAAAGAGCGCCTGGCGCCCTACAAATACCCGCGCTTCATCGAGTTCGTGGCCGAGTTGCCCAAGACCGCCACCGGCAAGATCCAGCGCTTCAAGTTGCGTGAGCTTGAGCGCGGGCGCGGGGCGGGCGAGCCTTGAGCGTAGCGTTCGCGCCGGTGGTGTGGCGGGGCCGCACGGTGCAGATCGAACACGCGTGGGTTGCGCCCGAGCGGCGCGACGGCCCGCTCATCGTCTTTTTGCACGAAGGCCTAGGCTCGCTGGCGATGTGGAAGGGCTTCCCGGCGGCGCTGTGCGCGGCCACCGGTGCGCGCGGCCTGGTCTATTCGCGGCCGGGCTACGGACGCTCCACGCCGCGTGGCGCCGATGAAGCCTTGGGCGTGGACTACATGCACCAGCAGGCTTTCGAGGTGTTGCCGGCGCTGCTGGCCGCCCTCGGTGTGGACGCGGCCGCCGCGCCGCCCTGGCTCTATGGCCACAGCGACGGTGGCAGCATCGCGCTGCTGCACGCTGCGCGCTACCCCGCCAGCGTGGCGGGGCTCGTCGTGGCGGCGCCGCACATCATGGTCGAAGACATCTCGGTGGCTAACATCGAAAAGGCGCGCATGGCGTATGTCGACGGCGATCTGCGCCCGCGTCTGGCGAAGCACCACGACGAGCCCGACTCGGCCTTCTGGGGATGGAACCGAATTTGGCTGGACCGGGCGTTTCGTGATTGGTCCATCACCGCCGAGCTGGCGGGCGTCACTTGCCCCGTGTTGGCCGTGCAAGGCGTGGACGACGAGTACGGCACACTTGCGCAGGTTCACGGCATCGCACGCGTGCTGCCGCGCACCGAGCTGCTGGAGCTGCCGGCGTGCGGGCATTCAGCGCACCGTGATCAACGCGAGCTGCTCATCAACGCGGCTGTTGCCTTCATCCATCGTCACCGTCGCACATCACCATGCTGAGCTACCAGGTCCACGACTTCGGCAAACCGCTGGCGCAAGTCATTCGCGAGACACCCGCGCCACAAGGCAGCGAGGTGCTGCTCAAGGTCAGCAGCTGCGGTGTCTGCCACAGCGACGTGCACTTGCACGACGGCTACTTTGACCTCGGCGGCGGCAAGCGCGTGGACTTGAGCCGCGCGATCTTGCCCGCGCGCACGCTGGGGCATGAGATCGCCGGCGTAGTGGTGGCCCTCGGCCCCGACGTAGGCGGTGCGTACGGCGTAAAGATAGGCGACCGCCGCGTCATCTTCCCCTGGATAGGTTGCGGCCAATGCAGCCTGTGCGTGGCCGGCCAGGAGCACCTGTGCGGTGCCGCGCAAGCCATCGGCGTCAACCGCGACGGCGGCTTTGCCGACCACGTGCTGGTGCCCCATCCACGGGTGCTGCTAGCCTTTGCGCCGCTGGCGCCAGAGCACGCCGGCACGCTGGCCTGCTCGGGTCTGACGGCTTACAGCGCCTTGAAGAAGGTGGGCAAGCTCGGCGCGCACGACCCGCTGCTCATCATCGGCGCGGGCGGTGTTGGCCTGGCCGGAATCCACCTCGCTTTGGAAGTTAGCGGCGTCGCGCCCATCGTTGTGGAGCTCGACAAAAGCAAGTGGGACCTGGCGCGCGCGGCCGGCGCGGCCGACGTGATCGACCCCAGCGCCGACGGCGCATTGAAGGCGCTGCTGAAGGCGACGGCCGGCGGCGTCGCCGTGGCGGTGGACTTCGTCGGCGCGGCGAGCACCTTTGACTTCGGCATGGGTGCCCTGCGCAAAGGTGGTCGCCTCATCAGCGTGGGCCTCTTTGGCGGCGCCACGACCATCATGCCGGCGATGCTGTCGCTCAAGGCCACCAGCATCATCGGCAGCTATGTCGGCAGCCTGCAAGAATTGCACGAGCTTTTGACCATCGCACGCGCTGGCCGCATGCCGGCGATTCCCCTGACGCAGCAACCCCTGAGCCAAGCCACGCAAGCGCTTGATGCGCTGCGCGAGGGCCGCGTGCGCGGCCGTACCATCCTGATCCCGTGATCTCCTGCAACCCCACTCACCCAAGCACGCCATGACCACCACGCCCACCTACCCCGCGCTTAGCCTGTACATCGACGGCGAATTCATCCAGGGCGGCGGCCGCCGCGAGCAGGATGTCTTCAACCCTGCCACCAACCAAGTCATCGGCAAGCTGCCGCACGCCACCACTGAAGACTTGGACCGTGC
>JANMMH010000375.1:0-10435 GCA_031373055.1 Rubrivivax sp.
GTCGTTGCACACCACCATGCACTCGACACCCGAGACGCGGCCGATACCTGCGATGAGGCCACCGCCGGGTGCCGCGTTGTCGTACATCGCCAGGCCCGCAAGCCCGCCGATTTCAAGGAACGGCGTGTCGGGATCAAGCAGCATTTCCACGCGCTCGCGCGGCAGCAACTTGCCGCGTGCGCTGTGCTTTGCGCGGGCGACCTCACCGCCGCCGAGTGCAATCTTCGCGAGCTGTACATGCAGGTCATCGACCAACGCGCGCATCGCCGAAGCACTGGCTTTGAACTCTTCCGACCGAGCTGAGAGTTTGGAGCTGAGCACGGGCATGAAGACTCCTGGAAGCGGGCACGATGGCCGCGCGACGACGACCTTCAGGTCATTCTAGGTGGGCCAAATTTGATCTTCGCGCCAACCCAGCGCGGCCATGTCGGCGCCGCGCAAGTGGCCTTCGCTGGCCATCAGGAATTCATCGAGCTGGGGCGGTGCCACGCTGGTGCCGCTGAGCATGGCGTGCACCTGGCCGCGGTGGTGCGTTTGGTGCATGAACAGGTGCGCCAGCACGTGGCAGACCAGGTCGCGCTGGATGCGACCGCCGCCTCGCGGCATGGCGACGGCGCACTCGCAGGCCGCCGCGTCCAGCGTGCTGGTGAAGGCCACGAGCGCGGCGTCGCTTTTGTGTTGGCGCTGCGCAAGCTCAGGCAGATCGTCAGCGGGTACGAACTCGCGCCAAAGGCGATCGGCATCGGCGACTCCATGCAGGGCTGCGATGTAGTAGCCGTCGACATCCAGGATGTGATTGAGCGTGGCCATCAAGCTGGGGAAGAAGCTCACGCGCGGCACGTGCAGGGCGGTGCGATCCAGCGGCGCCATCGCGGCGTGCAGCCGGTGGTTGGCCAAAGCATTCGCGTGGGCCTGGATGCGCAGCGACTGGGCCAGGTCCATGCGCTACGCCTTTGGCGGCTCCACGTCGCCGCCGCTGGCGCGCCAGGCCTCGAAGCCACCACCCAGGTGACAGACCTTGTCGCGGCCCATGTCTTGCAAGGCTTTGGCGGCCAAGGCCGAGCGCCAACCCAGCGCGCAAAAAAGCACCAGTTGATGCTCGGGCGCTAGTGCCGGCTTGAAGTACGGTGAGCTCGGGTCAACCCAAAATTCCAGCATGCCGCGCGGCGCGTGCACGGCGCCGGGGATGCACCCTTCGCGCCTGAGTTCGCCGCTCTCGCGCAGGTCGACAAACACGACGCCGCTCTGGCCGTGCACGGCCAGCGCCTGCGCGGCCTTCAGCGTGACCACCTGCGCCATTGCAGCATCGACGAGTTGTTTGGCGCTTTGCATCATCACAGCCCGGTTCAGATCAAGCGTCGAAGTTCCGCGACATCACAGACGCCACGCGTTCATGCTTCTCGATGCGAGTCAACAGCTTGCTGAAGACGGGGCGAGCCTTCTTCAGATGCGCCCGTGTTCCCGACCAGCGCGAGACCACCACCGCCATCATGTCCAGCGCGCCCGGGGCCGCGCCGCCCAGAAACGGCGAGGCCTGGAACTGGTCTGCGAAACGATCCCAGGCGGCGTGAAGCTGGCGCCTGGCCGCGCTGCGTACAGCCTCGTGCGCCGCCTCGTCGCCGCCGTCCATGTAGCGCTCCGGGTAGTCGCACGCTGTGATCAGCGCATAGCAGTTGGCAGCGATGTAAACCAGGCCTCGCAAGGTCTGCGCTCGAGCGGAGGCACTGGCAGGAAGCAAGCCCGACTCGGGATGCTCAAGGCCCAGGTGGATCAGGATCGCCGCGCTCTCTGTCAACACCGAGCCATCGGGCAGCACGAGTGTCGGGATCTGGCCCAGTGGGTTGATCGTCAGTAGCTCATCGAAGGCCGAGTCGCTCTCCCACCGCGACGCGCGCCGTAGCTCGTAGGCCACGCCTGCTCGCTCCAGCGCCAGCTCGGCCACTGCGGAGCCAGCACCACGAGACCCATAGAGCACCGTCTTGCGCGCCATGGCCATCACGCTGCGGCGGCGCGGCCGATGCCGTGGTATTCGATGCCCATCGCACCCAGGTAGGCCGGCTCATAGAGGTTGCGGCCATCAAAGATCAAGGCCTGCTTGAGGCTGGCCTTGATGGCATCGAAGTCGGGGTTGCGAAACTCTTTCCACTCGGTGATGACGACGAGCGCGTCAGCACCCGCCAGTGCGTCGTTAGCACTCGCGGCGAAGCTCAAACCGGGCACACTGCCGAGCACGCGCGCGCCCTCTTCCATCGCCACCGGGTCGTAGGCGCGCAGCGTGGCGCCACGGCGCGCCAGCTCGACCACGATGACGCGGCTGGGCGCGTCGCGCATGTCGTCGGTGTTGGGCTTGAAGGCCAGGCCCCACAGCGCGAAGCTGCGGCGGCTTAGGTCTTCACCGAAGCGCGCCACGATCTTGTCGACCAGCACATGCTTTTGGCGCTCGTTGGCGGCTTCCACGGCCTTGAGCACGCCCAGCGACACGCCATGCACGGCACCGGTATGCACCAGCGCTTTCACGTCCTTAGGAAAGCAGCTGCCGCCGTAGCCGGTGCCGGGGTAGAGGAAGTGCGTGCCGATGCGCGGGTCGCTGCCGATGCCTTTGCGCACCTGCTCGATGTCGGCACCCACCTTCTCGGCCAGCAGCGCCAGCTCGTTCATGAAGCTGATGCGCGTGGCCAGCATGGCGTTGGCGGCGTACTTGGTGAATTCGGCGCTCTTCACGTCCATCAGCTGCATGCGGTCGTGGTTGCGCATGAAGGGCGTGTAGAGCGCGCGCATCAAGAGCACGGCGCGTTCGTCGTCAGCGCCGACGATGATGCGGTCGGGCCGCATGCAGTCTTCTACCGCCGCGCCTTCTTTCAGAAATTCCGGATTCGAGACGACTGCGAATTCCATCGACAAGCCGCGTGCCGTCAGGGCCGCCGTCACGGCTTCGCGCACGCGGTCGGCGGTGCCCACGGGCACGGTGCTCTTGTCGACGATGACCTTGTAGTCGGTCATGTGGCGGCCGATGTTGGTGGCCGCAGCCACCACGTATTGCAGGTCGGCCGAGCCGTCTTCGTCGGGCGGTGTGCCCACGCCGATGAACTGCATCGTGCCGTGGCCTACGGCAGCGGCTATGTCGGTGGTGAATTGCAAGCGGCCGGCGGCGACGTTGCGCTGCACGACTTGTTCGAGACCAGGCTCGTGGATCGGGATGCCGCCGTCGTTGAGCATCTTGATCTTGCGCGCATCGACGTCCAGGCACACCACGTGATTGCCCATCTCCGCCAGGCAGGCCCCCGTGACCAGGCCGACGTAGCCGGTTCCTACGACAGTGACTTTCAATGCGGAGTCCCTTTGAAAAACTCAGTTCAACAAGCGCGACGCATCGACGTCCAACTTGGCCAGTGCACTGCGCGTGGCGCGCACGGTCAGCGCTTCGTCTTGCGCAGGCAGCAAGAGCCCCGCTTGCAGGAAGGAGGCCAGTCGCTGCTGTTGGAAAAGTACGCAGCGGCCTTGCGCGCTCACAAACAAAGAGAGCTGCTTGCGCAGGCCGTGCCAGGCCAGCTGCATGGCTTCGTTGCGGTTGCGGTAGTCCAGCATGTACCAGCTGCCGACCTGCAGTTCACGCGCCCAGGCCACCATGGCCGGCGTGGGCATCGAGCCGCCGTCGAGCACGACTTCAAGATCGCCACTTTCATGGCCCGAGAGGTCGAGCACCATCGACTCGTCGATCTGCACTTCGGCCGCTTCCGGCAAGAGCTCTTCGAGCGTTTCCAAGCGCTGCATCAGCTCGGTCAGGCGGTCGTCGGGAATGACGGCGGCTTTGGCCGTGAAAGCCGCCGCCAGCGAGTTGTTGAGCTGCTGGATGTGTTCGTCTTGCCGTGGCAGGTCCATGCCCGCCGCGAGCATGCCTTCGCGCAGCGCCTTGAGCAACGGCGGCAGCCGGCGAATGACTTCACCACGCTCTTCGCGTGTGACTTTCGCGCTGGCCGACCAGATGAGATCGGCCGCCGCACGCTTCATGCGCTTGGTGTTGTTATCTTGCGCGCCATAGCGCACGGCCGTGGTGGCCAGCACATCGGCCCACACGTGGAAGAGAAACTGGCGCACACCTTCTTGCACCGGCACCTCGTTGAGCATGCGGCGCAGCTCGATGGTGTACTGGATGGCCAGCGTCTCGCGCTGCTCGACCTGCTGCGCCAGCGAGACGCCCTTCTTAGTGGCCTCGTTTTCGTTCTTGAAGTAATGCTCGAGAAATTTCTCGAACTCGGTGAAGACAGTCTGGAAGACCCGCCGGCCAGTGTCCGGGTAGGCCTCCACGACCTGCACCACACGCTTGATCTCTTTTTCCAGCGCGTCGCCCACACCTTGTGTGCTGCTGTCAAAGCCCATCACGCAGGCACCCATGCGGTCGATCAGGCGCCGCGCCGGGTGGTCGGTGGTGGCGAAGAAATCGGGCTCGGTCACCGCCACGCGCAGCACCGGCATCTGCAAGCGCGCGAACCAGACCCGCACCGACGCCGGAATGCGCTCTTCGGTGAGGATGCTTTGAAACAGCAGCGCCACGATCTCGATGGTGGCGCGCTCTTCGGGCGTCGCGGCCGCCTTCTTGAGCGCCTGTTTGCGCTGGTGCAGCTCGTCGAGCAGCACCGGCGTGGTGATCAGCAAATTGCCCGCGCGCGTGCTCGGCGACAAACGCTCGCGCAGGCCGTGTTCGGCATGGTCGATGGCGTGTTGCAGACCCGGCGACAGGACATGCCGGGCCGGCGCGGCCGAGCCATGCACGGTCTGCGCATGGCTCGCATCGGCTTGTGGGTTGAAGCTGGGCAAGTGCCGCGCCACCAGGCGGTTCAAGCGTCCGAGCACAGCTTCGGCCTGGTCGCGGCTACGTGCCAGTGGTGACGCGCGCGTCATCAACCGGGTTTCTTCGGCCACGCCACCGCCGCCGCCACTCAAATGGCGCGCCAGCGCGGCATGGTCGTGGCCATGGCCGATGCCGGCCCCGGCGCGAATCTCTTCCAGGTTGCCGCGGCCTGAGTTTGCAAAACCAGTCTGGCTGCTGGTGAAGCCACCCGAGCCGTGGCCACCCAGCGGCTGCCATGCCGTTGACAGCGGCGCATTGCGCGTGCGGCGAATCGACGGCCGCAGGTCGACCTCGGGCAGCACGCGGCTTTCAACCAGCCAGCGGTTGGTCTCGTGGTAGGCCTCTTCGACCAAGAGCGCGAACTCTTCGTGCAGCATCGCCTGCATCTCACGCCAGGTCGGGATGGACATGCCGGCACCGCGCCAAGCGTCAAAGACGATGCGCGCCAGCACGTGCGCGCGCAGCAGGTCGTTGGCTTCGAGCTCGCTACGGCCCTCGAGGTGGGCGATGCGCGTGCGCATGTCCGAAAACTCCCACGAGGCACGGTCCATCATGGCCAGCGCTAGGCGCGAGGTCACGATCTCGAGCTCGATGGTGTCGTCGTCCACCAGGGTCATGGAAGCCAGGCTGCCGTCGCCGCGCGGCACTTCGCCCACACGCGAGCTCGTCACGCCGTGGCTGAGCGCCTTGCGCAGGCCTCCGACGATGCCGCGATGCCACTCTTGCGCATTCTTGGTGAGCTCTTGCAAGACGTCGCGCCGGCGCATGGCCAGCCCGTGTTCGGCCGGCTTGTCCAACTGCTCGCGCAAGGCGTCGAGCGCGGCCTGCACCAGTGGTGTCAGCCCCTTGACCAGCTCTTCGGTATAGCGCCGTCGCGCCTGGCTGGCGAGCTGAAAGGAGTCGGCGCCGGTTGCCATGAGCGGGCTGTGTTCTTGGGGAGTGCGTTCGAAAGACTCTACACCACGGCCCCGGCGTTCGGGTCGCCCGGATCGCCGGGGCCAGGCTCCGTGCCACCGGCCTTGACGAGGTCCTCGCGCTTCACGCCCAACCACATGGCAATGCCTGCGGCGACGAAGATCGACGAGTAGATGCCGAACAAGATGCCGATGGTCAGCGCCACCGCAAAGTAGTGCAGCGTGGGCCCGCCAAAGAGCAGCATCGACAGCACCATCATCTGCGTGGAGCCGTGCGTGATGATGGTGCGGCTGGTGGTGCTGGTGATGGCGTGGTCGATGACCTGCGGCGTCGTCATCTTGCGCATCTTGCGGAAGGTCTCGCGGATGCGGTCAAAGATGACCACCGACTCGTTCACCGAGTACCCGAGCACGGCCAAGATCGCCGCCAACACCGCCAGCGAAAACTCCCACTGGAAGAAGGCGAAGAACCCCAGGATGATGACCACGTCATGCAAGTTGGCCACGATGCCGGCCACCGAGAACTTCCACTCGAAGCGGAAGGCCAGGTAGGCCATGATGCCCAGCACCGTGAACCCGAGGGCCAACGCACCGTCACGCGCGAGCTCGTCGCCCACCGAAGGGCCGACGAACTCGGTGCGCATCAGTCGCAGTGGCTCGTCACCCGAGGGCAGGCTGCATGACGGACGGCTCACCGCTTCGCCCTGCGCCGTGGTGTATTGCTTGGTGCCGGCCACGCCACTTTCGGCCTTGCACAGCGCTTCAAACACGCGGCCCGAGACCTCGGTTTGCTTCATGTCGGCGCGCACCGGCAGGCGGATCAGCACGTCTTGCGAGGTGCCGAACTTCTGCACCTGCACGTCGCCGAAGCCCATGCCTTCAACGGTGGCGCGCACACGGTTGATGTCGGCGGCCTTTTGGTACTGCACCTCGACCACCGTGCCGCCGGTGAATTCAATCGAGAAGTGCAGCCCGCGTGTGGCCAGGAAGAAGACGGCGGCGGCGAAGGTCAGGAACGAGATAACGTTCAAGATCAGCGCATAGCGCATGAACGGAATGTCGCGGCGGATTCTGAAGAATTCCATGGTGCTTGCTCCTCAGCGCTTGACGGATGCCGCCGGCTTCTTGGGTGCGCCCAAGGCGGGCGCGGCGTCGTCATCGTCGTCGCGCGGCGCCAAGGGCGCGCCATCGGGCCGCCAAACCTGCCCGATCGACACCGACTTCAACTTCTTCTGCCGGCCGTACCAAAGGTTCACCAGGCCGCGCGAGAACATCACGGCCGAGAACATCGAGGTCAGGATGCCCAGGCAGTGCACCACCGCAAAACCGCGCACCGGCCCCGAGCCAAAGGCCAGCAGCGCGACGCCTGCGATGAGCGTGGTGACGTTGGAGTCAAGGATGGTGCCCCACGCGCGCTCGTAGCCCGTGTGGATGGCCACCTGTGGCGACGCACCATTGCGCAGCTCTTCGCGCACACGCTCGTTGATGAGCACGTTGGCGTCGATCGCCATACCCAGCGTGAGCGCAATCGCCGCCATGCCGGGCAAGGTGAGCGTGGCCTGCAACATCGACAACACCGCCACCAGGCAAAGCAGGTTGAAGGCCAGCGCCACCGACGAGAACAATCCGAAGAGCAGGTAGTAGGCACACATGAAGACCGTGATGGCGGCAAAGCCGTAGATCACGCTGTCGAAGCCCTTGGCGATGTTCTCGGCCCCCAGACTCGGGCCGATGGTGCGCTCTTCAATGATTTCCATCGACGCGGCCAGGCTGCCCGCGCGCAGCAGAAGCGACTGGTCGTTGGCCTCTTGCGTCGTCATGCGGCCCGAGATCTGCACGCGGCCGCCAGAGATTTCCGTACGGATCACCGGCGCCGTCACGACCTCGCCCTTGCCCTTCTCGAAGAGCAGGATGGCCATGCGCTTGCCCACGTTGTCGCGCGTCACATCTTTGAAGATGCGCGCACCTTTGGCGTCGAGTGTCAGGTTGACGGTGGGCTCTTGCGTCTGGCTGTCAAAGCCCGGCTGCGCGTCGGTCAGGTTGTCCCCGGTTAGTACGACCTGGCGATAAACGATCAGCGGCTGCGCGTTGCGCTCCAGAAAACGTTCGCTGCCAAAAGGCACAGGCCCGGTGCCGCGTTCGGCCTCGCGCGCTTCGTTGCTCTCGTTGACCATGCGGATTTCCAGCGTGGCCAGGCGCGAGATGATGTTCTTGGCCTTGGCCGTGTCTTGCACACCGGGCAACTGCACCACCACGCGGTCGGCGCCTTGCTGCTGGATCACCGGCTCGGCCACACCGAGCTCGTTCACGCGGTTGTGCAGCGTGGTGATGTTTTGCTTGAGCGCCTGGTCTTGCACCGCGCGCGCGGCCTCGGGCTTGAGCGCACCGGCCAACAGCACGTCGCTGCCCTCGGTGCTGGTGACCCACATCACGTCGGGCAAGCGGTCGTTGATCAGCTCCAGCGCGGCCTTGGCCGTGGCGGCGTCACGAAAGCGCAGGTTGATCGAAGTGCCGTCGCGCGTGATGCCGGCGTGACGAATGTTCTTGTCGCGCAGCATGGTGCGGATGTCGCCGCTCAGCGATTCGGCCTTCTTCGTCAACGCCGACTTCATGTCGACCTGCATCAGGAAGTGCACGCCGCCGCGCAGGTCCAGGCCCAGGTACATCGGCAGCGCACGCATGCGTGTGAGCCAGGCGGGCGAGCGCGACAAGAGGTTCAGCGCAACGATGTAGCTTGGGTTCTCAGGGTCGGGGTTGAGCGCCTTGGTGATCGCGTCTTTGGCCTTGATCTGCGTGTCGGTGTCACCAAAACGGGCTTTGACCGAATTGCCTTCGAACTGCACAAAGTCGGGCTTGAGGCTGGCTTGTTGCAGCAACTGCTGCACACGCTCGGCCGTCGCGCTGTCGATCTTCAGCGTGGCCTTGGCGCTGGAAACCTGCACCGCCGGCGCTTCGCCGAAGTAGTTGGGCGTGGTGTACAAAAGGCCGATCAACAGCGCAAAGCCGAGGATCGCGTACTTCCACAAGGGGTAGCGATTCATGAGAACTCCTGAAGCCGGCGAGCCGACAAGAGCCATGCGCCGCACGTGCGACGCGCGGCGGGACGCGGCTTACTTGAAGGTGCCCTTGGGCAACACTTGCACCACCGAGCCGCGCTGCACTTGCAGCTCCACACCATTAGCGACCTCAACATTGAGGTACTGGTCGCCGAGCTTGGCCACGCGGCCGAGCACGCCGCCGGCGATGACGATGTCGTCACCCTTGGCAATCGCCTCGATCATGGCCTTGTGCTCTTTTTGCTTCTTCATCTGCGGGCGGATCATGATGAAGTACAGCACGACGAACATCAGCACCAGCGGCAGCATGCTCAGCAGGGTGGATTCGGTGCCGCCGGCAGCGGCGGCGGGGGCGGTTTGGGCGTAGGCGGTGGAGATGAACACGTCAGCAGTCCTTGTCAGTCAAGCAGAGGTAACCGGGCATTTTAGGGTCGGCGTTGCGCCGCGCCGCCGCGGGCCATGCACATCCCCACGAGCACCAGCAGCAGCCACATGAAACGCGGCTCGTCGATCAGCGTGTTCAGCGCGCCCGAAACCAAAAAGGCCGCCAGCGCCGCTGCCGGCGCAAGTGCCGCGTCGTCACCACGGTGCCAGCGCCTTGCAGCACAGGCAAACCCCCACAGAAGTAGTGCCGTCCACGCCGTCAAGCCAAACCAGCCTTGGTCGAACAGCAAGGCCACCGGCAGGCTGTGGATGTGCCACGGCGGGTCGGTGTCGGTGGCGAAAAACCAGCGGTCCATGCCGTCGGCGAAGCTGGCGTTGGCCAACAGGTTTTGCCCGCCTGCGGTGCGCAAGGCCAGGTCGGCGACATCCAGTGTGGCGTCGCCCACTGGCGTGATCAGGCTCAACTTCAAGGGCAGGTGCGGCCAGGGGCGCTCGTCTGCGGCGGCGGGAAGCTTGACCTGGCCCCGCACACTCACCCACTTGCCGGGCTCGACCACAGCCGGCGCTGTCAGCACGAGCGACTCGCAGTGCAGCGAGCTCAGCGTCCACTTTTCGCACAGGCTCAAGCTCAAGCGGGGCTGGGCCTTGACCGAGCGCAGACGGGCCTCCACGTTGAGGGTGGCCGCGGCCGCCGGACGCGCGACGACTTGTTCGATGTAGAGCGGTGCACCGGGGCCCAGACGCAGGAAACGCTCCTTGCCTTCACTCACCACGCGGTAGCTGGCCGCCCGGACCGGCTCCTGGCTGCCCCAGTAGTGGCGCTCGGGAAAGCGCCCGATGCCCTCGCCGAAGAGCAGGCTGTCCCAGCCCGGCGCGCGCAAGGCCAGCGCGTCGCGCCAGTGCTTCTCACGCACCTGCAAGTCCTGCATCGACGCTGCCAACCGAGTGCTGGCAAACGGGCTCAGGGCAATGGGAATGGCCACGGCCGCCGCCACGGCCGTGGCCACCAAGGCCCATGGCCAGCGCGACGCCGTACCCGCCTTGCGATGCGCCAGTCCCAGCAGCGACACGACAAGCATGGCCGCGAAGGCCGCGTAACCATTGCGCGAGTACGTGACCATCAACGCAAACACCGCTGCCGCCAACAAGGTCAGCAGGGCCACCTTGTGCACTGCGCGCGCGCTTGGCCGCAGCAATTCGGCCACGACAAACGCCGACGCCACCGCGATGAA
>JANMMH010000133.1:0-1784 GCA_031373055.1 Rubrivivax sp.
GCGCGCCAAAGACCCGCGCATCGTGCAGGTGATGGCCAGCGTGGGCGCTGAGTACGACGTCGTGCTGGTGGCGCGCGCCGACGGCACACGCGCGGCCGACGTGCGCCCGCTGGTGCGCTTGAGCGTGACCGTCATCGCCGAGCAAGACGGCCGCCGTGAAGTCGGCACCGGCGGCGGCGGTGGCCGCTTCGGCCTGGGCTACTTCACCGACGCCGTGATCGAGCCCTATGTGCAGCAGGCCGTGAACGCGGCGCTCACCAACCTGGAAAGCCGCGCCGTGGCCGCTGGCGAGATGACCGTGGTGCTCGGCCCCGGCTGGCCCGGCGTGCTGCTGCACGAGGCGGTAGGCCACGGCCTGGAAGGCGACTTCAACCGCAAAGGCTCGAGCGTGTTTGCCGGGCGCTTCGGCAAACGTGTAGCGGCCAAGGGTGTGACGGTGCTCGACGACGGCACGCTGCCTGACCGCCGCGGCTCGCTCAATGTCGACGATGAAGGCAATGCCTCGCAGCGCAACGTATTGATCGAAGACGGCATCTTGAAGGGCTACATGCAAGACAGCCTGAACGCACGGCTGATGGGCGTCAAACCCACCGGCAACGGCCGCCACGAGAGCTATGCCAACCTGCCCATGCCGCGCATGACGAACACGTACATGTTGGCGGGTAGCAAAACGCGCGAGGAGATCGTGGCCAGCATCAAGCGTGGCCTCTACGCCACCAACTTCGGCGGCGGGCAGGTCGACATCACCAGCGGCAAGTTTGTCTTTTCGGCGAGTGAAGCGTTCTGGGTCGAGAACGGGCGCATCCAGTACCCGGTGAAGGGTGCCACCATCATCGGTAACGGCCCGGATGCACTGACACGCATCACCATGATCGGCAACGATCTTGAGCTCGACAGCGGTGTCGGCGTGTGCGGCAAAGAAGGCCAGAGCGTGCCCGTGGGCGTGGGCCAGCCGACGCTGCGCATCGAGCGGCTTACGGTGGGCGGCACCGCATGAACACAGCGGCTGTGACGCGGGCGGACATCGACGCCGCAGCGTCACGGCTGGCCGGCCAGGTGCTGGACACGCCCTGCGTCGAGAGCAAGACACTGTCGCAGATCACCGGCGCGCAGGTCTTCCTGAAGTTCGAGAACTTGCAGTTCACGGCTTCCTTCAAAGAGCGTGGCGCGCTCAACAAATTGCTGGCTTTGGTCGACGCTGGGCAGGCGCAGGCCGGCGTCATCGCGGCTTCCGCCGGCAACCACGCGCAAGGTGTCGCGCACCACGCGCAGCGCCTGGGCCTGCGCGCGGTGATCGTGATGCCGCTGGCGACACCGCTGGTAAAGATCGAGCGCACGCGCGGTTTTGGCGCCGAGGTGGTGCTCTTTGGCGCGAGCTTTGACGAAGCCCACGCGCACGCCATGCAACTCGCCGCCGCGCAGGGCCTGAGCTTTGTGCATCCGTTTGACGACCCACTGGTCATCGCCGGCCAGGGCACCATCGGATTGGAGATGCTGCGCGCCGTGCCCGAGCTCGACACGCTGGTCATCGCCGTCGGTGGTGGTGGCCTCATCTCGGGCGTTAGCATCGCGGCGCGTTCGATCAAACCTGGCATTGAGATCATCGGCGTGCAGACCTCGCGCTTCCCGGCGATGGTCAACGCCATTCAGGGCACGGCGCATCCCCAGGGCCTGAGCACCATCGCCGAGGGCATTGCCGTGGGCCAGCCCGGGCGCATCACGCGCGAGATCGTGCGCACGCAGGTGAACGACCTGATGCTGGTCGACGAGGGCGACGTCGAGCA
>JANMMH010000267.1:0-6037 GCA_031373055.1 Rubrivivax sp.
GCTGCTGCCCGAGAGATGCTCGCGCCACACCGAAAGGTCGGACTTGGTGACGCCGGTGTCGGCCGCCAGCAAGAACACGGTGGCATGCGCCGAAGGCAGCAGGCCCAGCGTGAGCTCGGGCTCGGCGCCGATGGCGTTGAGGCCAGGGGTGTCGATCACCACCAAGCCGCGACGCAGCAAAGGGTGCGGGTAGTTGATGACGGCGTGGCGCCAGGCGGGGATCTCCACCGCGCCGTCGTGCGCGCGCGGCGGCCGTTCGAGCTCGTCGTCTTCGCTCCACAAGCCCAGCGCAGTGGCCTTCTCAACCGTGACTGGCTGCGTGCGGGTGACTTCTTGCAAAGCACGCGCCAAGGCCTCGGGATTGTTGGCGTCCAGCGGCACTTGTTGCCACAGGTGCTGACGTTGACGCAGCTCGACCAAGGCCAGGCCTTGCAGCCGCGTCTCGATGGGCAGCAGCGACAGCATCGGCGCGCTGCCCTCGTCGTGGTGCAGCTCCACCGGGCACATGGTCGTGCGCCCCGGCGTGGCCGGCAGGATGCGCCGCCCGGCGTCGGCAAAGAAGATGGCGTTGATGAGCTCGGACTTGCCGCGCGAAAACTCGGCGACAAAGGCCACGATGATGCGCTCGGAACTCAGGCGCTCCCGCAGCTTGGCCAGCCGTGCGATGTCGGCGTCTGCGTCGAGCTCATGCTCGCGCATGAAGCGGCCCAAGGCGGCCAGCTTGTGCTCAAGCGCTTCGCGCCAGTGCGACAGCGATTCGAGTCCTGTTACGACGGTACTTTGCATGTGATCAGCCCATGCTAGCGCAGTGATTTGCCTGGCAGGCACGCCCGAAACATTCACTGACACCTGCTGCGTGACGGGTGCGACATTTGTCCGCAGTTCACACCGCGCTTAGCGCCGTTGGCAATGGGGGCAGAAGTAAGTGGAGCGTTGCACCTGCACGATGCGCCGCACGCTCGTGGCGCAGCGCACACACGGCAAGCCTTCGCGGTCGTAGACGGCGGCCTGATGTTGGAAGGCGCCGTTCACACCATGGGCGTCGCGAAAGTCTCGCAGCGTCGTGCCGCCGAGATCGAGCGCACGTGCCAGCGTCTCGCGCACCGCACGCAGCAAGCGCGCGCTGCGTGGCCGGCTCAAGCGTCGCGCGCGTTGCCGCGGGTCGATGCCGGCATCGAAGAGCGCTTCGCAGGCGTAAATGTTGCCCGCGCCCACGATGGCTTCGCCCGAGAGCAGCACCGACTTGATCGCCGTGCTGCGGGTTTGCAGCGCGGCGTGAAAGCTGGCGTCGGTGAGCGCCGGGTCAAAGGGCTCGGGGCCCAGGCGCGCGAGCAAGCTTGCGGCAGGGTCGGCGTCCAGACTGGGTGACCAGACGACGGCGCCAAAGCGCCGTGGGTCGGTCAACCGCAAGGTGCCCGCACTGGTGTGCAGCTCAAAGTGATCGTGCTTGCCAGCGGGCCCAGCCTGCGCCAACAAAGCAAGAGAGCCCGACATGCCCAGGTGCAGCAAGAGCCCGCCAGCGTCACCCTGCAAAGCCAGCCACAGGTACTTGCCGCGTCGCGACACCTGCGCGATGCGCGCGCCGAGCAACGCATCGGTCTGAATGCCTAAGGGCCAGCGTAACGGTTTGCCCATGCGCATAGCCGAGATGCGCGCCCCACGCAGGGGCTCGTCGATGCCGCGGCGCGTGACCTCGACTTCAGGGAGTTCGGGCATGGAACCATTATGTGAGAATGAATCTGACCCTTATGAAACCACCGATGGCACCGATGCACCGCACCCGCCGAGCCCGCCTACTTGCCTTGTCGACGAGCCTGGCCCTTGCCTTCGGATGGTCCTGCAGCCCCGCCGCCGCACAGGCCGACGCGCAGGCCGCTGTCGAGAAGCCGAGCGACAAGCCGCCCGAGAACTCGAACCTCGATGCACCGCTGCTGTACCAAATCTTGATCGGCGAGATTGAGCTCAGTGGCGGCCAGCCCGGCACCGCGTTCGAGGTCATCCTCGACGCCGCCAGGCGCACGCGCAGTGAGCAGCTCTTTCGCCGCGCCGTCGACATCGCCTTGCAGGCGCGCGCGGGTGAGCAGGCCTTGGCGGCCACGCGCGCGTGGCGCAACGTCAGCCCGAGGTCGCTGGACGCGGCGCGCAGTGAAGTGCAAATCCTTGCCGCGCTCAATCGCCTAGCGGATGCCGCAGGGCCCTTGCGTGTGCTGATCCAATTGACGGCCGCTGAAGACCGCGCGGCCTTGATCACCGCTCTACCGCGCGCCGTGCAGCGCGCCGAAGACAAGACGCGCGCGGCTTTCCTGCTTGACGACGTGCTGGCGCCCTATCGCAGCGACCCAGCGCTGGCCGTGCCGGCGCAAGTGGCCATCGGCCGCGCCTGGCTCGCTGCGGGCGACGCCGACAAAGCGATGGATCTGGCGCGCTCTGCGCAGCGGCTGGATGGAAAGGCCACAGGCGCCGCAGCCTTGGCGCTTGAGCTGATGGCGCGCAAACCCGAGGCCGAAGCGCTGGTCGCGGCTTACCTGCAAAGTGCCAAACCCGAGTCGGCCGTACGTCTCGGTTATGCGCGCGTGCTCACCACGGCTCAGCGTTATGTCGACGCCATCAAGCAGCTCGACATCGTCACGCGCGAACAACCCGAGCTGGCCCAGCCGCTGCTGACGCTAGGCGCACTGCACCTGGAGCTGCGCCACTTCGGTGAAAGCGAACTCGCCCTTAAGCGCTACCTAAGCCTGTTGCCCGCCAACGCTGCCATCAAGCCCAAGGGCGACGATGACGACGACGATGATGAAGCTGACAAGCCGGACCAAGGCGCCATAGAAGCGCGATTGATGCTGGCGCGGTCGGCCGAGCAACGCGGCGACTTTGCTGCCGCCGAGAGCTGGCTGGCCCAGATCGACGACCCACAGCGCGCCATCGAAGTGCAGGCCCGCCGCGCCACCGTGCTGGCGCGCCAGGGCCGCATCAACGAAGCCCGCGAAGCGGTGCGCCGCGCGCCCGAACGCAAGCCCGAAGATGCGCGCGCCAAGCTGGTGGCCGAGGCCAATGTGCTGCGTGAAGTCAAGCGCTGGGGTGACGCTTACGGCGTGCTTGACGCGGCCAGCCGGAAGTTTCCGGATGACGCCGACCTGATCTACGAGCAGGCCATGATGGCCGAGAAGATGTCGCGCATGGACGACGCAGAAAAGCTGCTGCGCCGCGTCATAACGCTCAAGCCCGACAACGCCCATGCGCACAACGCGTTGGGCTATTCGCTGGCTGAGCGCGGCGTGCGTTTGCCCGAAGCGCGCGCTTTGATCGTGCGTGCGCTGGAGCTCTCTCCCGGTGACCCCTTCATCACTGACAGCCTGGGCTGGGTCGAGTTCAAGCTCGGCAATTTGCCCGAAGCTGCGCGCCAGCTGCGCGTGGCCTATGCCTCACGGCCTGACGCCGAGATCGGCGCGCATCTCGGTGAAGTGTTGTGGGCCATGGGTGAACGCGACGAAGCGCGCCGACTGTGGCGCGAAGCGCAGTCGCGCGATAAAGCCAACGAAGCCCTGCGCGAGACGCTGGCCAGGCTCAAGGTCAAGCTGTGACCGTGGCGCGCCCGTGGCGTGCGGGCGCGCGGCTTTGCGCGGTACTTGGTGCCGCCGCGCTGCTCGGCGCCTGCGCCACCCGGCCGCCTGATCTCGCCGAGACGCCATGGACCTCGGGCCGGCTCTCCGTTCGGGTTGACGCCTACGCCGATGCACCTGCGCGAAGTGTCAGCGCCGCGTTCGATCTTCGCGGCAATGGCCAGCACGGTGAGCTGCGCTTGAGCTCCCCCCTGGGCAGCCTGATCGCCACGGCGAGCTGGGCGCCCGGTGTTGCCCGCCTGCGCACGGGCGACAGCGAGATGGCCTTCGACGACCTTGACGCCTTGGCGCGTCATGCATTGGGCGAGAGCCTGCCGCTGTCGGCCTTGCCCGACTGGTTGGCTGGGCGGCCCTGGCCTCATGCCGCCAGCGCCGTCGACGCCGAAGGTTTCATCCAGCTGGGCTGGCGCGTCACGCTGTCGCGATGGGCCGAGGGTTTCGTCGACGCCGAACGCACAGCGCCGCCCGCCGTCAAGCTGCGCGCGCGCATCGAGCGCTGAGGCGCGTCCCATGGCCTTGCGCGCGCTGTACGACCTGGCGGCCCCCGCCAAGCTCAATGCCTTCCTTCATGTGGTGGGCCGCCGCGCCGACGGCTACCACCTCTTGCAGTCACCCTTCGTCTTGATCGACTGGTGCGACAGCTTGCACCTTGAGCTGCGTGGCGACGGCCAACTTCGCCGCCACGACCTGAGTGAGCCGCTGCCGGCGGACGACCTGTGCTTACGCGCCGCGCGCTTGTTGCGTGAAGCCAGCGGCACCACTTCGGGCGTCGACATTTCCATCGTGAAGCGCCTGCCCTCGGGCGCGGGCATGGGGGGCGGCAGCTCCGACGCGGCGACCACCTTGCTCGGTTTGAACGTGCTCTGGCAACTGCACTGGCCGCGCCAACGCCTGCAGGCGCTGGCGCTGCGCCTGGGTGCCGACGTGCCCTTCTTCGTTGGGGGTGACAACGCCTTCGTGCAAGGCATCGGCGAGCAGCTCACGCCGATCAGGTGGCCCTACACGACGTACGCCGTGGTTAAACCCGCAGCGTCGATCGCCACCGAGCTGATCTTCAGCGACCCTGAGCTCGTTCGCGACACTGGGGCTGTTATACTTTCGGGCTCTCAAGAGGGGGGCCAGAGCCTCACTTCGGTGGCAGCAGATTGGGTACAAGGCTTCGGTCGCAACGACCTCCAGCCAAGTGCTGTAAGACATTGCACTGAGGTAGCACAAGCCGCCGATTGGCTCCGCACACGTCTAGGCAACAGCCGCATGACGGGTTCGGGCAGCGCGGTCTTCGCGAGAGTGGATGCAGGTGTTCGCCCCGAGGCGACACGCGCGTTGGATGATCTTCCAGCGGGCTGGGTCGGGCGCCTGTGCCAGAGTTTGCAAGTGCACCCCTTGCGGGGGTTTGCAAGCTGAAACCAAGTTAGCGGTGTTCGAGCGATCGGGCACCCGTGTAGGGGAGTCGCCAAGTTGGTCAAGGCATCGGATTTTGATTCCGACATGCGAGGGTTCGAGTCCTTCCTCCCCTGCCAAATTTCTTCGTGTCCAGGCTTGGCGTTGCACTTCAACGCCAAGGCTTGAATAAGGCGCCCATGCCGCGCAAAGCTGCCGACGGAGTCCGTACCGTGCTCTTCAACACCGTTCTCTTCACCGGCAACGCCAACCCGCTGCTGGCCCAGGAGATCGCCACGCATCTGAACGTCGAGCTCGGACAGGCGGCGGTGGGGCGCTTTTCGGACGGCGAAGTCACGGTCGAGATTCGCCAGAACGTGCGCGCGCGTGACGTCTTCGTGGTGCAGCCGACGTGCGCGCCGACGAACGAAAACCTGATGGAACTCTTCATCATGGTCGACGCCTTGAAGCGTGCCAGCGCTCGGCGCATCACCGCAGTGATTCCATATTTCGGCTACGCGCGCCAAGACCGCCGGCCTCGTTCGACCCGCGTGCCCATCAGCGCCAAAGTCGTGGCCAACATGTTGGAGACCGTGGGCGTCGAGCGGTTGCTCACCATGGATCTTCACGCCGACCAGATCCAGGGCTTCTTTGACATCCCGGTCGACAACATCTACGCCAGCCCCGTGCTCTTGGCCGACTTGAAGAGCAAGAACTACCGCGAGCTGGTGGTCGTGTCGCCCGACGTTGGCGGTGTGGTGCGCGCGCGCGCGCTGGCCAAGCAACTCAACTGCGACCTCGCCATCATCGACAAGCGCCGCCCGGCGGCCAACGTGTCTGAAGTGATGCACGTCATCGGCGAGATCGAGAACCGCAACTGCGTGATCATGGACGACATGATCGACACGGCGGGCACGCTGGTCAAAGCCGCAGAGGTGCTGAAAGAGCGCGGCGCCAAGAGCGTCTACGCCTATTGCACCCACCCGGTGTTTTCTGGCCTGGCAGTCGAGCGCATCAGCAAGAGCCAGATCGACGAAGTG
>JANMMH010000135.1:0-5714 GCA_031373055.1 Rubrivivax sp.
GTCGAGCGGGCCTGTCAGCGCGTCGAGCTCTCGCGCGCGCGCCACCACGTCGAGCATGTCGGGGAAGTCGGGCGCGGCGCCCACGGCGTCGGCGAAGGCTTGCACCTTTTGCACGAACTCTGAGTACTCAATCTCGTTGAGCGCGCCGCTGCGGTTGGCCAGCTGCACGGCGGCCTGCAGCTCGCTGTAGCTGTGCGCGGGCGCCAGCGGCGTCCACTCGCCGCTTTCGGCGTCCAGGCCTTCGATGAAGACCGGTTTGCTGCCCGCGCGGCGGCTCGGCGGCAGATGGGCCAACACCATGTCGCCACTGACCGGCGCGTCGAGTGCGAGTGTCGCGATGGCGTCGATCAAGGCGTCGATGGTGGCCGCGCGTTTCAGCGGCCGGGTCTCTGCGGGTAGGGCCGTGGCCGAGGCGTCGAACCCCGGCTCGACCCGCGAAACGTCGGACGACGGCTGCACCAGCGCGGGCTTGGGCGAAGCCCGCCGCGCGCTCCACCAGCCGTGCAACAGCACAGCCATCAGCACCACTCCGCCGAGGATGGCCAGCGCGGTGGTCAGCGTCATTTGGGCACCCTACGGCCTACGGCCGATCCCTCCAAGCGGGAATGAGCCCTCGGCAAGGCCTGCGGTCTCATGCGGCTTCCGCCAGGCTGACAGCAGCCGACATATCCACCGCCACGATGCGCGAGACGCCCTGCTCCTGCATCGTCACGCCGATGAGCTGCTCGGCCATTTCCATGGCGATCTTGTTGTGACTGATGAAGAGGAACTGCGTGCCCGCACTCATCTCTTTGACGAGCTTGCTGTAGCGCTCCGTGTTGGCGTCGTCCAGCGGCGCATCCACCTCGTCGAGCAAACAAAACGGCGCCGGGTTGAGCTGGAAGATGGCGAACACCAAGGCGATGGCGGTGAGTGCCTTTTCGCCGCCTGAGAGCAAATGGATGGTGCTGTTCTTCTTGCCCGGCGGCTGCGCCATGACCTGCACGCCGGCGTCGAGAATTTCGTCGCCGGTCATCACCAGCTTGGCCGTGCCGCCACCAAAGAGGCTGGGGAACATGCGGCCGAAATGCTCGTTGACCTGGTTGAAGGTCTGGCTGAGCAGGTCGCGCGTTTCCAGGTCGATCTTGTGGATGGCGTCTTCCAGCGTGCCGATGGCTTCCAGCAGATCGGCATTTTGCGCGTCAAGGAATGTCTTGCGTTCGCGCGAGGTGGTGAGCTCGTCCAGGGCGGCTAGGTTGACGGCGCCCAGCGCGTTGATCTCGCGGTTCAGGCGGTCGATCTCGGTCTGCAAGCCCCACAGCTTTACCGCGTCGCGCTCGATGGTCTGGGCCAGCGCGGCCATGTCGACCTCGGCGGCGCTGAGTTGCTCCAGAAACTGCGCGCCACCGAGTTGCGCGGCTTGCAGCTCCAACTGCAACTTGGTGATCTGCTCGCGCATCGGGTCCAGGCTGCGCTCGGCGGCCATGCGCTGCTCGTCGCTGCTGCGCAGCTTGGCCGCCAAGTCGTCGTACTCGCTACGCGTGGCTGCCAGCGCGGCCTCACGCTCAAGCTTGAGCGCCAGCGCGGCTTGCAAACCACTTTGTGCTGACGCGTCTTCCAGCGTGCCGAGTTCCAACTCCAGCTGTTGACCGGCCTGCACGTTGCCTTGCACTTGCTCCAGCGCCGTCTCGATGCTGCGCGTGAGCTCGTCGCGGCGCGCCACCAAAGCGCGCGACTGAAAGAGCGCCTCTTGCGCCTGGCGTTCCAGGCCACGCTGCTGCTCGCGGGCTTCGTTCACCGCCCGCTCGGCGGCGATGGCTGCGTCTTCAAACTCGGCCTGACGCTCCTGCGCAGTACCGAGTTCGACGTCGAGTTGCTCGAAGCGGCCCTCGCCCGTGGCGCGGCGTTCTTCCAGGCCTTCGAGCTGCGCGTCGAGCTCGGCCAGCTCGTCTCCAAGCTGCTCACTTCGAAGGTTAGCGGCGGCAGCGAGCTGCGTCAGGCGCAGCAGCTCGACTTGCTGTTGATGTGCGCGCTGCTGTGCCTCGGCGGTTTCTCGCCTTGCCGTCAGCAGCTGTTGCGCCACCTGCGTGTAGGCAGCCTCGCAGCGCACGGCCTGGCTCCTGGCGTCGTCGGCGATGAGCTGCTGCGCACGCTGGGCACGCTCCAGGTTTTCGATCTCTTGCGCCCGCGCCAACATGCCGGCTTGTTCGGAGTCGGGCGCGTAAAAGCTCACCGCGTACTGCGAGACGGCGTGGCCATCGCGCGTCATGATGACTTCGCCGTGCGTGAGGCGGCTGCGCGCGGCCAGCGCGTCGTCAAGACTGGACGCCGTGTAGACGCCCTCGAGCCAGTCGAGCAGCAGGGCCTTCAAGCCGGCGTCGGGCAAGCGCAGCAAGTCCGACAAACGCGGCAGCGTTTGATGCGTGCTGGGCAATGCTGCCAGCGGCAGCGAGTAGAAGGCCAGCTTGGCCGGGGGCGCGTCGGCGGCAAAGGCGCGCACGCTGTCGAGCTTGCCCACCGACAGCGCCGCGAGCCGCTCGCGCAGCGCCGACTCGAGCGCAGTTTCCCAGCCCGATTCGATGTGCACTTGGGTCCACAAACCCACCAGGCCGTCCAAGCCATGGCGTGCCAGCCAAGGCTTGAGCTTGCCTTCGGTCTGCACTTTTTCTTGCAACGCGCGCAGCGCATCCAGCCGCGCGGTGATGTCGCTGAACTTGCCCGACTCGCGGTTCACGCCGTCTTGCGCGGCCTGGCGCCGGCTGTCCACCAGCGGTGCTTGTTCACCGAGTTCACTCAAGCGCGCTTCCGCCGCGAGGTGCGTCTCCTCCGCGTTAGCAAAGAGCTCTTTGAGCTGGCCCAGGCGCTGCATATCGGGCAGTGAAAGCGTCTGGCGCTCGGTGCCGAGTTTGTCGCGCCGGGCGCGCAGCTGGCGTGACTGCTCGTCGATACCTCGGCTGTCAGCCGCCAGCACCTGGATCAGCTGCTGCACTTGCGCGACCAAACCACGTTGCTGGTTGACGGCGGCTTGCGCCACGCGCAGGGCCTCGTATTGAACCGGCAGCGCGTGCGTCTGCTCTTGCGCTTGCGCGGCGAGCACGGTCGACTGCTCCTGCGCGCCTTCAATCTGTGTGGCCAGCGCAGCGACTTCGTCTTGCGCTTGCCGCTGCCGCTCGCCCCACAGGGCGTTCTGGGCTTGCAGCTCAACCAGGCGAGCCTGCGCACGCTGGCGTGCGTCGACGACGTAGCGGATGCGTTCTTCAAGCCGGCTTACATCGAGCGCCGCGTCGGCCAGTGCGCCCTGGCGCAGGTGCATGGCATCGCTGGCGGCGTAGTGCGCCTGGCGCACGGTTTCCAGGCCGCTTTCATGCGCGCGCAGTTCGGCCACGCGGGCTTCCAGCGCGTTCACGGCCTGCGCCACGGCCGCACTTGCGCGAGCTTCTTCGCTGGCAGCATCACGGTGCTTCAGGAACCACAGCTGGTGCAGCTTGAGGGTGCCTTGCTCTTGCAGCGCGCGGTATTGCGTGGCGACCTCGGCCTGCTTTTCCAGCTTGTCGAGATTGCTGTTCAGTTCACGCAAGATGTCGTCAACACGGGTCAGGTTTTCGCGCGTGTCCTTGAGCCGGCTCTCGGTTTCGCGGCGGCGCTCTTTATACTTCGAGACACCGGCGGCCTCTTCAAGAAAGAGGCGCAGCTCTTCGGGGCGTGACTCGATGATGCGGCTGATGGTGCCCTGGCCGATGATGGCGTAGGCGCGTGGGCCGAGGCCCGTGCCGAGGAAGACGTCTTGGATGTCGCGGCGGCGCACCGGCTGGTTGTTGAGGTGGTAGCTCGACGTGCCGTCCCGCGTGAGCACGCGCTTGACGGCGATCTCGGCGTACTGGTTCCACTGCCCGCCAGCACGCGCCAGCGTGTTGTCGAACACCAGCTCCACACTGGCGCGGCTGGCCGGCTTGCGCAGGCCCGAGCCGTTGAAGATGACGTCCTGCATCGACTCGCCGCGCAGCTCGCTGGCCTTGCTCTCGCCCAGCACCCAACGCACGGCGTCGATGATGTTGGACTTGCCGCAGCCGTTGGGCCCGACCACGCCCACGCGCTGCCCAGGCAGCTGGAAGGTGGTGGGTTCGGCGAACGACTTGAAGCCGGAGAGCTTGATCTGCGTGAGGCGCATGAAGCGTGCCTTGGAGGCCTTGCGGCAGTGATGCCGCAGAGCACTCAAGTGCTTGATTTGAATGAATAAACGCGCCAGACGAGGAGGCGCGATGGGGCCGCGATGATAGCATCGCCACCCCTCGAATTCGACCAGCGCCATGCCCCGCCAAACGTCAGTCAAGCCACCCGCTATACCGAGCCAGCGCGCCGCCCCCATCGTTGCGCCAAGCAGCCCAAACAAGACGCTGCAAGCCTTCCCCAATCCCGCCCCTGAGCGCGACTACGTGATCCGCTTTGACGTGCCCGAATTCACCTGCCTGTGCCCGCTGACGGGCCAGCCCGACTTCGCGCATTTCACGATTGAGATCGTGGCCGACAAGTTTTGCGTCGAGACCAAGAGCCTGAAGCAGTACTTCTGGAGTTTTCGCAACGAAGGTGCGTTTCACGAGAAGGTGACGAACACCATCGTGAGCGATCTCGTCAAGACCATCGCACCGCGCTTCATCCGCATCCACGCCGACTGGTACGTGCGCGGCGGCATCCGCACCTTCGTCACCGTGGAGCAGCGCAAGAAGGGTTGGAAGCCGGCGCCGGTGGTGCAACTTCCGGGCTCATCGACCGCCAGCACGGTGCTGTGATGCAGGCCTTGACGATCCCGACGCTGCACACCGAGCGGCTCACGCTGCGCAGCTTTCGCGCCGACGACCTCGACGCCTTTGCCGCGATGGGTGCAAACGCCGAGGTGATGCAATTCATTGCCTCTGGCCGCACCATCGAGCGCGCTGCCGCGTGGGGCCAGATGGCGTGGTTCAACGGGCACTGGACGCTGCGTGGCCACGGCATGTGGGCACTGGCCAGGCGCGACGACGACCAACTCATCGGCCGCGTCGGTTTCATCGACCCACCGGATTGGCCAGCGCTTGAACTCGGCTGGCTGCTGGGGCGTGAACATTGGGGCCAGGGTTACGCACGTGAAGCCGTGAAAGCGTCGCTCGACTACGCATGGCGCCACCTGAATACAGGCAGCCTGCTAAGCCTGATTCGCCCGGCAAATGAACGCTCGATCAAGTTGGCCATGGCACTCGGCGCGCAGCGCACGGGCGAGCGCGACTTCATGGGCGGCAGCATCGACGAGTACACCTTCCACTCCGAGCCGACGTGATGCGCCCGGCGTATCAAAAGTTCGACGTGGGCAATGCGCCGAGCCCCATCGACGGCACCGGCGCGTTTGCGGCCGAGGCCATTCCAGCGCGGCTGAAGATCGGTGAAGTGCGAGGTGAGTCCTTGAGCGTGAATGAGGCGCGCATTCGCGCCACGCGCAGCGAACGCATCATGATCGTGGAGATTTCCAGCCGCAAAGCCATTGACTTCACGCGCTCAAGCGACCCCATGCGGTTCACCAACCACAGCTGCCAGCCCAACGCGCGGCTGTGCATTCGACAGGGACGTGGAGTGAACCCCTGACCTTGGACCAGCAAGGGGGCACCAGACTGATACGCTGTTTGGGCCTTCACCAGGAGAAGGTTTATGCCATCCAAAGCACCGTACCGGCGGCACTCGCCAGAGTTCAAGCTCCAGCTTTGCAG
>JANMMH010000490.1:0-2140 GCA_031373055.1 Rubrivivax sp.
GGGCGGCGGCCTGTTGCTGGCACTGGCCATGAACCGGGTCACGCAGCGCCTGAAAGCGGTGTTCATCGCCGCGTCGCTGCTGCCCTTCATCATCACGCCGGTGGTCGGTGCGCTGGCCATCAAATGGCTGTTTCGCGACAACGGGCTGGTGCCGTACCTGCTGGCCGGCATGGGCGTGCAGGTGTTCTGGATGGCGCAGGCCTGGTCGGCGCAATTGCTGGTGGTGCTCTACGGCATCTGGCACGTGCTGCCTTTTGCCTTCATCGTTTTCTACGCCGGCTTGCAAGGCGTGCCGCAAGACGCGCTGGAAGCCGCCACCATCGACGGCGCCACGCCGTGGCAAAAACTTCGCTACGTGACGCTGCCGCACCTGATGCCGCTGGTGGTGTTCGTGCTGATGATGCATTTGATGGACGCCTACCGCGTCTTCGAGCCGGTGATGGTGCTGACACAAGGTGCCTTCACCACCAGCGTGCAGTACCTCACCTACTACGTGCTGCTGCAAGAAGACAACCCGTACAAAGCCAGCGCCGCGTCGGTGCTGACCATCATCGGCATCGCGCTGCTGCTCATTCCATTGCTGCGCAAGACCTGGCGCGAACAACGGCAAGGGGGCTGAAATGAAAACGTCCCGTCTCGGCCAGACCCTGCTCTACACCGGCCTGGTGCTGTGGCTGGTGCTGGCCGCGTTACCGGTGCTGTGGACGGCCGTGATCTCGCTGCGCAGCTATGTCGATGCGTTTTCGGCGCCGCTGAAGTGGCTGGCGCCCATCACCTTCGAAAACTATCGGGGGCTGTGGATCGACCGTGAGTTCTACCGAAACTTCGGCAACACCATCGTCGTCACGCTGGGCACGGTGTGCATCTCGCTGACGGTGGGTTGCCTGGCCGGCTATGCCTTGTCGCGCTATCGGGGCAGCCTCGGCTTTTGGCTGCTGATCGTTGCGCTGGTGTTTCGCGCGCTGCCGCACGCCACGCTGCTGCCCAGCTTCCACGCGTTGTTCGACGCCATCGGCATTCGCAACACCACGTTCAGCCTGATCTTCGTGCTGGTGGCCATCAACCAGCCCTTCACCATCTGGATGCTGCGCAGCTTCTTCGTCAACATCCCGCAAGAGCTCGACGAAGCCGCCATGGTCGATGGCTGCACGCGCCTGCAGGCTTTTCGGCGCGTCATCATTCCGGTTATGTGGCCCGGTGTCGTGACCACCGGCCTGTTCAGCTTCTTGCTGGCCTACAACGACTTCATGCTCAGCTCGGCACTCACCAACGCCGACCGCATGACGATGCCGGCGGCCATTGCCAGTGCCATCACCGCCGAAAGCGACGCGCTGCTGATGCAGGGCGTGGCCGGCGCGGTCAGCATCACCATCCCGCTCATCATCCTGGTGGCGCTGTTCCAGAAGCAGATCGTCTCTGGCCTGACCCAAGGCGCCGTCAAAGGCTGACGAACCCCGTGATCACCACACCCAAGACCATGAACCTGACCCCCGCAGAAGTCCAGCGCCGCCATATCCGCCGCAGCCAGTACCGGTCCTGCGACGACGCCTTCATCGACGTCCGACTGCCCGGCAGCACGCCCAAAGAAAACTACTCCATCATCGGCCCGGGCGTGACGCAGAACCCCGGTCAGGTGGTGAACCTGCGCGAGCCGCATGGCTTCAACATCGGCGCGGCCGGCTTGGCCCCGGGCATCACCAACAACCTGCACCTGCACTTCACGGCCGAGGTTTTCATCGCCTGTGAAGGCCGCTTCACACTGCGCTGGGGCGCGGCCGGTGACGAAGGCCAAGCGGTGCTGGAAGAAGGCGACGTCATCTGCATGCCGACATGGATGTTCCGCGGCTTTTCCAACACCGGCAACAGCCAGGGCTTTTTGATGACGGTGCTGGGGGGTGACGACACCGGCGGCATCATCTGGAGCCCCGATGTCATTCACCGCGCCCGCGACACCGGTCTGTACCTGGGGCGCGACAACCAACTGATCGACGTGCCAAGAGGGCAGGCGCCGCCTCCTGACGACGCACTGCTGCCTTTGATGCCGCCGCATGAGGTGGCGCTCCTGCGTCGCTGGTCCGTGGCCGAGATGACAGCGCGCTGCGTGAAACCGGCGCAGCGCGACTTCCGATCGGCCACGCTG
>JANMMH010000278.1:0-6928 GCA_031373055.1 Rubrivivax sp.
CACCTACATCGGCTCGATGCCGGGCAAAGTGTTGCAAAGCCTCTCAAAAGTCGGCACACGCAACCCGCTGTTCCTGCTCGACGAGATCGACAAGCTGGGCATGGACTTCCGCGGTGACCCCTCCAGTGCTTTGTTAGAGGTGCTGGATCCGGAGCAGAACCACAAGTTCGGCGACCACTACGTGGAAGTCGATTTTGATCTGAGCGATGTGATGTTTGTCGCCACGTCGAATTCGATGAACATTCCACCTGCGTTGCTGGACCGCATGGAGGTGATCCGCCTGTCCGGCTACACCGAGGATGAGAAGACCAATATCGCGGTCAAGTACCTGTTGCCCAAACAACTGAAGAACAACGGGGTCAAGGAAGAAGAACTCGACATGACCGAGCCGGCGGTACGTGACATCGTGCGCTACTACACGCGCGAAGCCGGCGTGCGCTCGCTCGAGCGCGAGATCTCCAAGATCTGCCGCAAGGTCGTCAAGGGCGTGCAGCTCAAGCAGTACGTGGGCACCGTGGTCGTCGACGAGGAAAACCTCAACGACTTCCTGGGCGTGCGCAAGTTCGACTTTGGTCGCGCCGAGAAGAAGAACCAGGTCGGCCAGGTGGTCGGCTTGGCCTGGACCGAGGTCGGCGGTGACCTGCTCACCATCGAAGCGGCGGTGATGCCCGGCAAGGGCAACATCATCCGCACGGGCTCGCTCGGTGACGTGATGAAAGAATCGGTGGAAGCTGCGCGTTCTGTAGTGCGTTCACGCGCGCGCCGCTTGGGCATCACCGACGAGATGTTCGAGAAGCGCGACATCCACATCCACGTGCCCGATGGCGCCACACCCAAAGACGGGCCCAGTGCAGGCGCGGCGATGACCTTGGCTTTCGTCTCAGCGCTTACTGGCATCCCCGTCAAGGCCGATGTCGCGATGACGGGTGAGATCACCCTGCGTGGTGAAGTCACCGGCATCGGTGGCTTGAAGGAAAAGCTGTTGGCAGCTCACCGGGGCGGCATCAAGACCGTGATGATTCCGGAAGAGAACGTCAAGGACTTGCAGGACATCCCCGAGAACGCCAAGAACCACCTAGAGATCGTGCCCGTTCGCTGGATCGACCAGGTGCTTGAAGTGGCGCTTGAGAAGATGCCCACGGCGCTGCCCGATGACGAGCTCGTGGCTGCCAAACCCGCGGCCGTCGTCGAGGCGGCGAAGCCTGCTGCAGGTGCGGAAACCTTGCCGCATTGAAGGCTGAACACAGGGGGGCACTGAAGGGCAGAAAGGCCATGTTTTCATGGCTATAATGCGAGGCTCCACGCGGGAGTAGCTCAGTTGGTAGAGCGCAACCTTGCCAAGGTTGAGGTCGAGAGTTCGAGACTCTTCTCCCGCTCCAGGTTTTGATCAAGAAAGGGAAGCACATGCTTCCCTTTCTGCCTTGAAAAACTGGGACGAAGCCAGACCAAGGCGCGATAGCAAAGCGGTTATGCAACGGATTGCAAATCCGTCTAGCCCGGTTCGACTCCGGGTCGCGCCTCCACCTCAACAGCCCCACTGCGGGCTGTTTTGCGTTGTGCTGCCCGAAGCCTGCCAGTTCTCTCTCTAACGAAGCGAAGCCACATGCCCTTGATCACCGGCACCGCGCAACCCGACACACTCAGCGGACGAGTTGACGGGCAACGTTGTAGTTGCCGGCCACATGGGCCGCAGTATCGAAGGCGGCCAGCGTCGCCGGTAACGAGAAGGTCAACGCGGCGCCGTTGTCGGCCCCTTCAACACGTCATTCGGAACCGACGATGAGTGAGTCGGTGAGGGCGGTACCGGTCAGTGCGACGAGGCTGGTGCTGCCGCCGGTGTAGGTCGGAAGGGTGATTGCCAAAGGTGCTTTGTGAAGTGAATCGGCGGGGCACGGGCTACGCCCGGGGGCGGCTTCGATGCGGCTGCACCACCAGAATTCGGCAGCAGGCTCGATAGACCCTAGCGGCCGAGCGCAGCCGCGAGCCAGGTGGGGAACGTTGCAGCGTGCACGGCCGGCGGTAATGCAGTTATGACGGCTTCTGCCGATAACACCCTTGGCAAGTCCAACACGACAAACGCGACACCTCCAGTCCGCCACGATGCTCAAGAAAATCGCCACCTCGCAGCTGCGCCTGGGCATGCACGTGCATGCCCTGGAAGGCTCCTGGCTGGAGCACCCATTCTGGAAGTCCAAATTCATGCTGGACGCGCCGGCGGACTTGAAGCGCTTGCGCGAGTCGGGCGTGAAGGAATGCTGGATCAATGCCACGTTGGGGCGTGATGTCGACCAGGCACAGGGCGTGTCGCTGGCGAGCGCGCCCATCAAGGAAGCAGCCCCGTCGCGCGGCGTGCAAGCCCGTGCCGCCAGCACCACCACGATTGCCACCGCCGCCAAAGCGCCCGAATCGCGCAAGACCTTGACCGAAGAGCTCGGCCAGGCCGCCGCGATTTGCAAGCAGGGCAGACAAGCCGTCACGGCCATGTTCAACGAAGCGCGCATGGGCCGTGCCATCGACGCCGAGTCGTGTCAGCCGCTGGTGGAAATGGTCTCGCAGTCGGTCTTGCGCAACCCCGGTGCCTTGGTCAGCCTTGCGCGCATCAAGACCCGGGACGACTACACCTACATGCATTCGCTGGCGGTGTGCGCGATGATGATTTCATTGTCCCGCCAGCTCGGTATGGATGACGATGCCACGCGCAGCGCCGGTATGGCCGGCTTGCTGCACGACATCGGCAAAGCAGTGATTCCGCTGAACCTGTTGAACAAACCGGGCAAGCTCAGCACCGACGAGTTCGACATCATGCGCACGCACCCTGCGCGTGGCCATGCTTTGCTACTCGAAGGCCAAGGCGCTTGCCCAGAGGCACTCGATGTCTGCCTGCATCACCATGAGCGCATCGACGGCAAGGGCTATCCGTTTGGGCTGGTCAGCGCTGACCTCACAAGCTTGGCGCGCATGGGCGCGGTGTGTGATGTCTACGACGCCATTACCTCCCACCGGCCCTACAAGGCGGGTTGGAACCCGGCCGAGTCCATTGCGCAAATGGCGACGTGGAAGGGGCACTTCGACCTCTCGATCTTCGGCGCATTCGTGCGCTGCTTGGGCATCTACCCGACGGGCTCGCTGGTGCGGCTGGCCTCGGGAAGGCTGGCGGTGGTGGTCGAGCAGAACCTGCAGCACTTGACGATGCCGCTCATCAAGGTTTTCTACTCGACGCGCTCGATGATGCCGATCACGCCGCAATGGCTGGACCTGGCACGCCAGGACCACGAGTGCATCGTATCGTGCGAGTCACCGGCGGCCTGGGGCTTCGCCCACCTTGACGAGCACTGGCTGCCCGTCGACGTGCACAAGCGCTCGCGCTGAACGTTGACTTGGTGCAGTCGCATGCTGCGGTTGCCTACACTGCGGCGCCAAGCCAGTATGCCGGAGACATGCATGAAACCGCGTGACTTGATGTTGTATGGCCTCATGTTGCTAACGTTCAACATGAATGCACCCGCGCAGACCCTGCGCTGGGCCAGCCAGGGCGACCCGCTGACGATGGACCCGCAGTCGCAAAACGAGGGGCTGACCAATGCCATCAATGGCCAGGTTTACGAGCGATTGATGCGGCGTGACCGCCAGTTGGCCCTGGTGCCGGCGCTGGCCACAAGCTGGGAGCAGACATCACCGCTGGTATGGCGCTTCAAGCTGCGTGCCGGCGTGAAGTTTCACGACGGCACGCCGTTGACCGCCGACGATGTCGTGTTCTCTTTCAAGCGCTCGCAAGATCCGGTGTCGACCTTCTCCGTGTACGCCAACGCCGTGGGCACACCGGCGGCGCTGGACACGCTGACGGTGGAGTTCCGCCTGGCCCGGGTCAACCCGGTTTTCTTGCAGCATGCCGAGAGTGTCTTCATCGTCAGTCGCGCCTGGTGCGAGAAGCACAAGGTGACTCGACCGCTGGACTTCAAGAACAAGGAAGAGAGCTTCGCGTCCTTCAACGCCAACGGCACCGGCGCCTACCAGCTGGTGAGCCGCCAGCCCGGCATCAAGACGACGTTCAAGCGAAACCAGGCGTGGTGGGGCGCGTGGGAAGGCAACGTGCAAGAGATCGTCTACACGCCCATCGCCAACGACGCCACGCGCCTGGCCGCACTCATCTCGGGCGAGATCGACTTCGTGCTCGACCCCGCGCCGCGTGACATCCCGCGCCTGCGCAACACCAGCAGCGTGGGTGTCATCGACGGTCCCGAGAACCGCCTCATCTTCATCGGCATGGACCAACAACGCGACGAGTTGCTCTACGGCAGCGTGAAGACCAAGAACCCGTTCAAGGATGTGCGCGTACGTCGGGCGTTATACCAAGCGGTCGATATCGAAACGATGCGCAGCAAGCTCATGAACGGCATGGCCGTGCCCACCGGCGGCGTGACACCGTCGCCGCTGGGCGCCTACAACGACCCGGCACTGGAGACACGGTTGCCTTTCGACGTGGCACGCGGCAAGGCCTTGCTGACGGAAGCGGGCTACCCCGACGGCTTTGAGGTGACCATCGATTGCCCCAACAACCGCTACGTCAACGACGACGAAATCTGCATTGCGCTGGCCACCATGTGGGCCAAGATTGGTGTGCGCCTGAAGGTCAACGCCATGCCGCGCGCCACCTACTTTCCGCGCATGGAGAAGCACGACACCAGCATGTACTTGCTAGGGTGGGGCGGCTCGGTGACCGACGCCGAAACCACGCTCACGCCGGTGATGCGCAACCCCGGCGACAAAGGTGAAGGCCTGTACAACTACGGCCGCTCTCGCAACGACAAGTTCGACGCCTTGGCTGCAGCATCGAGCGTCGAGCCCGACGCAAAGAAGCGCGGAGAGCTGATCAAGGCCGCGCTGCGCGAGTGGCGCGAACAGGTGCACACCATCCCCCTTCACCGCCAGATGATCCCCTGGGCAGCGCGCACGAATGTCAGCGTGGTGCATAGGGCGGACAACTGGCTGGAGGTGACTTGGGTGGTGATTGGCAGGTAGCGCCGCGCAGCCGGCCTTGCTGCGCTAACTACCGAGTTGCACGCACCCTCACGGCGTCGATATAAGCCTGCCCGTCGGGCGGCAGGCCACTGCGCTGCGAACGCCAGAGCATGTCGCCCAGGCACTCCATCACCTCGTGGTGTGCGGCGTGCAGTGAGTTGCGTTTGGCGGCCAGCAACTGCACGGCCTGGCGGATGCCTGTGGGCTGATCGATCGAGACCTGCTCGGCAATGCTCAGGTGCATGCTCAAGTGCAGGAAGGGATTGGTGCGGCCCTCTTCGACGCGATAGCTTGCGGCCACCGCAGCGTCGGCATCGGCGAGCTCGGCGTGGTACTCCGGGTGCTCGTCCACCCACGGTGCAGCTTGGCCCTGCATGGCGTCGAGTGGCAGGCCGTCGCGCTGGCGCGTGAAGGTCTCGCAAAAAAAACGGCGCACGTCGTGCTGTGAGGGCTGGAACATAGCTAGCCGCCGGGCGCCTTCTGCCGCTGGCTGCGTTCACGCGCCCAGCTCTCTTCCAGCTGCGCACGGCCCTGCTTGGCGATGGCGATGAGCTTGCCTTCATCGCCAAAGTGCGGCGCCATCTGGTGCAGCACATCGATGCTGTGCTGGCGAAAGTGCGCGGCCTTGTCGCGTGCTGTGTCGGCCTGCCAACCCATCAGCTCAAGCACGCTGCGCGCACTCATCAACGCCGAGTCCAGCGTCTCGCGTTCGATGAAGGTGATGCCCAGCCGGTGCAGCTCGTAGAAGTGGGTCACGTTGCGCACGCGCGCCACGATCTGAAGGTGCGGGAAGTGCTCGCGAACAAGCTTGGCGACCTTGATGCTCTGCTCGACATCGTCGATGGCCAGCACGAAAATCTTGGCGCGTTCGGCGCCGGCCACACGCAGCAGGTCCAGCCTTGTCGCGTCACCATAAAACGCCGGCCAGCCAAATTTGCGCAGGCTCTCCAGCGTCTCGACGTCGTGGTCGAGCACGGTGGCCGACAAGCCCACCGCGCTGAGCATGCGCCCCACGATCTGCCCGTAGCGGCCGAAGCCGGCAATGATGATCGGCGCGTGCTGCTCCTGGCTGATCTCGGGGGCCGCAGGGGCACCGTTGCCGCGTGCACGCGTGGCGCACCAGCGGTCAGCCAGCACCAGCAAGAGCGGCGTGAACAGCATCGACAAGGCGATGCACGCGACGAGCAGCGAGGCTTGCGGCGCGGCGACGACGCTGGCGCCGAGGGCCGTTTGCACGACGACGAAGCCGAACTCGCCACCCTGCGCGAGCAGGATCACGAACACCGGGCGCTGCACCAGCGGTACATCAATGGCACGTGCCATCAGCGTTAGCACCAGCATCTTCACGACCAGGAAACCGAGCACGATGGCGGCCACCACCAGCGGCTGTGCGACGACCACCGCGAAGTCGATGCTCATGCCCACGGCGATGAAAAAAAGGCCGAGCAAGAGGCCTTTGAAAGGCTCGATGTCGGTTTCCAGCTCGCGCCGGTATTCACTCTCGGCCAGCAGCACGCCGGCGAGGAACGCACCCAGCGCCATCGACAAGCCCACGCTGTGCATCAAGGCGGCGGTGGCCACCACCAGGAGCAGGGACGCGGCGGTGAAGATCTCGGGCGTGCGGCTGCGCGCGATCCAGCGCAGCGCAGGGCGCAAGAGCAGGCGCCCGCCCAGCACGATGGCGACGACCACGCCGACGGCCTTGGCCGCTTCGAGCCAGCCGTTGGCGTCGGCCTGCTTGCCTACGCCACTGGTTACGAGCAGCGGTAACAAGGCCAGGATGGGGATGGCCGCGATGTCTTGGAAGAGCGACACGCTGAGCACGCTTTGCCCCGCGCTGGTGGGCATGAGGTTGCGCTCGTTCAGCACGCCCAGGCCGATGGCGGTGGACGACATGGCCAGCGCGAGC
>JANMMH010000539.1:0-2090 GCA_031373055.1 Rubrivivax sp.
TTCTTTGGCGGCGAAGGCGGCATCAGCGGCAACCGCGTCGCCGGCCAGCCTTTTCTGGGCATCACTTTCGGCCCGCAAACGCAGCTCTACTACCTCATCGCCATCTACTGCTTCGTCTGCACGGTGTTGATGTTTGCCTTCACGCGCACACCGCTGGGCCGCATCCTCAACGCCGTGCGCGACAACCCTGAGCGCGTTGAGTTCATTGGCTACAGCACGCAAAAAGTGCGCTACTTCGCCTTCATCATCAGTGGCCTCTTCATGGGCATTTCGGGTGGGCTGGCGGCGCTGAATTTCGAGATCGTCACCGCCGAAGTGGTCAACGCCGCGCGCTCGGGCGCCTACCTGCTCTTCACCTTCCTGGGCGGCGCGATCTTCTTCTTCGGGCCCATCATCGGCGCGGTCTTGATGGTGCTGGCGCTGGTGCTGCTGTCGGAATTGACGCAAGCCTGGCTGCTCTACCTCGGCCTCGTCTTTCTGGTCATGGTGATGTTCGCGCCGGGCGGTATCTCGAGCCTGATCATGATGAACTTGCGCGTGGCGTCCTTTGGCAAGCTTGGCCGTTTGTGGACCAGTTACCTGGCGCTCGGCGGTTTGCTCGTGGTGGTGCTGGTGGCTGGTGGCGCCATGGTCGAAATGGTCTACCACTTGCAGTTGAACGAAGCACTGGGGCCGCAGATGCCTTACCTGGGCACGTCGCTCAATGCCAAGGGCTTTGACAGCTGGTTTGGCGCGAGCTTGGTGCTGCTGGTCGGGCTGGCTTTGTTTGAAGCCACACGGCGCCAGTTCGTGCGAGAGTGGGGCACGATCCAGGAAGAGATCGAAAAAGAGATCAAGAAGCGCGAGGCCTCGACATGAGCGCGGCCACAACGGGTCGGGTCGCCCTTGAACTCAAGGACGTGCGCAAGAATTTCGGCAAGTCCGAAATCATTCGCGGCAGCAGCCTGGTGGTGAACGCCGGTGAACGCGTGGCCATCATCGGCCCCAACGGTGCTGGCAAGAGCACGCTCTTCAACCTCATCAGCGGGCGCTTTGGCGTGAGCTCCGGCGACATCTTGCTGAACGGCCAGTCGATCAAAGGCCTGGCGCCGTTTGAGATCAACCGCATGGGCTTGGCGCGTAGCTTCCAGGTTAGCAACCTCTTCGTGCGCTTGTCGGTGTTTGAGAACATCCGCTGTGCCGTGCTTTGGAGCATGGGCTACAAGTATTCGTTTTGGCGCTTCCTCGCGGACCTGCGCGACGCCAACGACCGCACCGAAGAGGTGTTGGAAATGATCAAGCTTGACAAGCGCCGCGACGTGCTGGCCATGAACCTGACCTACGCCGAGCAGCGCGCGCTGGAAATCGGCATCACCATCGCCGGCGGCGCCGAAGTCATCTTGCTTGACGAGCCCACCGCCGGCATGAGCAAGAGCGAGACCTCGCGCTTTGTCGGTCTCATCCGCGATGTCACCGTAGGCAAGACGTTATTGACGGTGGAGCACGACATGGGTGTCGTCTTCGGCCTGGCCGACAAGATTGCCGTGCTGGTGTATGGCGAGGTCATCGCCTTCGACGAGCCGGCGGCCGTGCGCGCCAATGCGCGCGTGCAAGAGGCCTACCTTGGCTCGGTGCTGGCCGATGCGCAAGCGGCCGAAGCGGGGCACTGACGCATGCTGCGCCTGCAAGACGTTCACGCCTATTACGGCAAGAGCCACGTGCTGCATGGCGTGAGCTTCCATGTGGGCGACGGCGAAATCGTGGCGCTGCTGGGGCGCAACGGCTCGGGCCGCTCGACCACCGTGAAGACCATCATGGGGCTGGTCGACGGCGCCGGCAGCATCGAGTGGAAGGGTCAGCCCATGCTCGGGCGCCACGCTTTCGAGATCGCCCACACCGGCATCGGCTACGTGCCCGAGAACCGCGACATCTTCCCCACGCTCACCGTGCACCAGAACCTGCTGCTGGGGCAGAAGAGCGGCGCGAAGAACAGCCGCTGGAACTTCGACGACATGTACAAGATGTTCCCGCGCCTGAAGGAGCGGCAGCACACCGAGGCCGGCGTGCTCAGCGGTGGTGAACAGCAGATGCTGACGCTGTGCCGCACGCTG
>JANMMH010000010.1:0-7951 GCA_031373055.1 Rubrivivax sp.
TCTCGCAAGACAAGGCCACCGTGCAGGCAAACACCGGTGCCACGCCGGCCAGCATCACCGGCGCCCAACGCTCGCCCTGGCTCGTGGTCAGCCCACGCGGCGCGAAGCGGGCGTCGAAGAACGAGGCGTTGATGCTGAGCAGCGCACCGCGCCCGCTGGCCATGGCGTCGAGCGTCTGGCCACGCTCGGACATCGGCGACAGCTCCACGCGCACACCGCGCGCTTGCAGGTCGATGCGCATCACGTGCACGCGGCTGTCGGGCACGGGCGCGAACTCCAGCGTGGCGACGGCGCGGTGCAACGCTTGCCAAGGCAGTTGCGCGCCAGGTTCGGGCACGGAGGTGGCGCATGCCGTGAGCAGCACCACCAGGGCGGGCGCGATTCGAAGAAGCAGGTGCTGCGCTGACCGCATGGCATAACGCTCGAAGTGTGGCCACATCATGGTGCCCGGGACGGGACTCGAACCCGTATGCCCTGTTATGGGCCGCGGATTTTAAGTCCGCTGCGTCTACCGATTTCGCCACCCGGGCGCGGATGGGCTGGGCATTATCGGGGCCACGTCCACCACATAAGCGCCGCGGCAGCGAGCCATAGCGCCACCACCAAGACGGCACCGCGCCAGCTGCGTGGGCGCGCGGCGCCGGCGGCCATCCAGGCCTGCGCCTGCGCGCGGCAAGCCACGCGCACGCCGTCGGGCAGGCCGCGCAGTGCGAGCCAGATCAGCCCAGGCAGCAGCAGCAGGTCGTCAAGCAAACCGAGCACGGGAATGAAGTCGGGGATGAGGTCGATGGGGCTCAGGGCGTAGGCCACGACGAAGGCTGCGAGCCACTTCACGTGGCGTGGCGTGCCGGGGTGGCGCAGGGCGAACCACAGCGTGAGTCCGTCACGTTTGAGCGTGAGCGCCCAGGCGCTGAGGCGTGCGCGCAGGCTGGATGAAGTGTTCACCGTGGTGATGGCTCCGTTGGGGTGGGCGACGCCCACACAGCACACAGGCAGCGCCGGCCAGTGCTAACAATCATAGGTAGCGCAGTATAGACAACACCCCTGCAGCCACAATCCGCACCCGGGGCCGGCAGGGGCTGGGCGTCGAACTCGACACGACAGGGGGACCACGATGACAACCATCACCTTCAACGGCCGTGTGGCGGTGGTCACCGGCGCGGGCGGTGGCCTAGGTCGCGCGCACGCGCATTTGCTCGCGCGCCGGGGTGCCGCAGTGGTCGTCAACGACCTCGGCGGCAGCGTTGACGGCAATGGCGGTGACAACGCCGCTGCGGCCAAGGTGGCGCAGGAGATCCAGGCCGAAGGCGGCCGCGCTTGCGCCAACTTCGACGACATCGCTACGCCCGACGGCGCGCAGCGCCTGATCGACGCCGCCGTGCAGGCCTACGGCCGCGTCGACGTGCTCATCAACAACGCCGGCATCCTGCGCGACAAGACCTTGGTCAAACAAGACCCAGCCGATTTCGAAGCCGTTGTGCGTGTGCACCTGCTCGGCTCGGCCTGGTGCTCACGCGCCGCGCTGGTGGTGATGCAACGTCAGCAGTACGGGCGCATCGTCATGACGACCTCCGCCGCCGGGCTGTACGGCAACTTCGGCCAATGCAACTACGCCGCCGCCAAGCTGGGCATCGTGGGCTTGATGAATTCGCTCAAGCACGAGGCCTTGAAGTTCGGCGTGCTCATCAACACGGTGGCACCGGTGGCGCTGACGCGCATGACGCAAGGCCTGCCGCTGGAGCGCTTGATCGGCGACGCGCGGCCCGAGCTGGTGTCGGCGGCGGTGGCCTACCTGGCCTCAGAAGCTAACGTCGAAAGTGGGCGCATTGTGGCGGCCGGTGCAGGCTATTTCTCTGCCGTGCGTGTGGTCGAAGGCGTGGGCGTGCATGCACCTGCCGGCGAGTGTTCGCCCGAGTTCGTGGCGGCGCAGTGGGGGCACATCCACAGCCGCGAAGGCGAGCGGCCGTTTGACTCGGCCACCGACGCGCTCTTCGGCGCGTTTGCCGTCAAGTCCTGAGCCCAAGCTAAGCACGCATGCGCATCCTGCTGGCCCCGATGGAGGGCCTACTTGACTACAGCCTGCGCGACGTCATCACCCGCGTGGGTGGCATCGAGCACTGCGTCTCGGAGTTCATCCGCGTCACCGACCAGTTGCTGCCCGACCGCGTGTTCACGCGCATCGTGCCCGAGCTGCTGAACCAAGGCCGAACGCCCGCCGGGGTGCCGGTACGCGCGCAGCTGCTGGGCTCGGACCCCACATGCCTGGCCGACAACGCGGCGGCGCTGGCGGCACTCGGCCCCGCGGGCATCGACCTCAATTTCGGCTGCCCAGCCAAGACTGTCAATCGACATCGCGGCGGCGCGGTGCTGCTTGATGAGCCGGAGCTCGTGCACCACATCGTCGCCGCCGTGCGCCGCGCGGTACCGCTCGCGATGCCCGTGAGCGCCAAGATGCGGCTGGGCAACCAGGACGACGCGCGCATGCTCGATTGCGCCCACGCCATCGCCAGCGCCGGTGCGGCCGAACTGGTGGTGCATGCGCGCACCAAGGCGCATGGCTATCGGCCGCCAGCGTATTGGGAACACATCGCCACCATCCGCCAGGCGCTGACGATCCCCGTGGTGGCCAACGGCGAGATCTGGACCGTGGCCGACGCGCAGCGCTGCCTTGACGTGACGGGATGCAGCGCGCTGATGCTCGGCCGCGGCATCGTCGCTGACCCCGGCCTGGCGCTGGCCGTCGCCTGCCCCGCCGACGCTGCACTTGACTGGCCCACGGTGGGGCCTTTGCTGCTCGTTTACTGGGAACGCATTGCCTCGCATGTAGCTCCGCGCCATCGCGCTGGGCGCCTCAAGCAGTGGCTGAATCTCTTGCGCCGCCGCTTCGCACCCGCGCAGCTGGCGTATGAGCAGCTGCGCACGCTTAACGACCCGCTCATCATTGACGACTATCTGCGGCATGCCGTCGAGGCCGCGCCCCTGCCACGGCCCGCTTGAACCTCGCGACAAATGCGACACGCCAATGACGCTGGCGCGCGCTGCGCGCGGGCGCGCTGTTCAGGCAGCGCGTCGGCGGGCTGCACCTAGCCCTGCCAAGGCCAGCAGGGCCAGCGCGAAACTCTGCGGCTCGGGCACGGCAGCTGGCGCATCCTGCGTGGTGGCGCTGCGGCCACCGTACAAAGCGGCGTGCGAAAGCGTGCGTCCGTCACCGTTGCGGTCCACGGATACGCCTACGGTGTTGAACGCGATCGACGTCACCCCGCCGTGCGCCGATCCGTCGAACAAGTACAGACTGAAATCACCGCCACCGGCCACGGGAATGTTGGGATACTGCGGCGCGTTTTGATCGCCGGCATGAAGTCCCACGACGAACCGGCCTAGGTAGGCGCTGCCGAAGCTCAGCACGCCGCTGTTGACAATGCCGGGATCACTGGTCCATGGGTTGTTGGTGTCACCAGTCTTGCCCATGTAGGCAGCCGGGCTGAGACCGAATTCGAGACCAATGATGGCGGCGATTGCCGTGGCGGCACTGGGAGCAAGGTTGCCGTCCCATGCGCCGGTGCAGTCGATATATGACGCGGTGGTGTTATCGGCGTAGGTGGCCGTCATGATGCCCAGGCTGCAGAGGCTGGGCGTGGCGAAGGCTGCGGTGGTGGCCAGCAGGCCTACAGCGGCGGCCGAAAGGGTCTTGTTCAAGGCTTTTCCTTCGGTGGGTACATGTGCCTCGATTGTGTGAAGGCATGCGGCGCTGTGCGCAGGTGCTGCAGGCGCAGCGCGACTTCCGCACTCCCGGTATTGCGGGGTGCATGGGGTTAGCAGCGCTCGTGGCCCACCAACTCCGGGGGCTCATGAACGTCCAAGCCCCCAGGACCGGGGTGTCGATGTCGGCGTGGTGGACGCCGAGGCCTTGGCGCGTGCGTCGATTCCGGGCCGCAACAGTTTCAAGTTCGGATGACCCGTGCCGCGCCGTCGACGCGAGCAAAGAAAAACGGGCTAGAAGCTTGGACTTCTAACCCGCCGATCTTGCTGGTGTCATTTTGGGGTGGCTGATGGGGCTCGAACCCACGACAACAGGAATCACAATCCTGGACTCTACCAACTGAGCTACAGCCACCGCTGTAAGGCGGCGATTATAGCCAGCCCCTCGCTCAAAGGCTCCGATCAGAAGCTCAGATCACGGGCCCAGCGTTTACGCAGCCCGCGCTGTGTTCACTGAGCGTTGCCTGAGGCTGCCGCAGCCACCGCCGCAACCACCGCAACCACCGCAGCTTCATTGACGCTGGCCTTGAAGCGCTTCTTCAACGCCTCAAGATAAGCCTGCGCTTCGGCGTCGGCCCAGGCCTGCGAGTACTGCGCCAGGAGCGGTGCGTCGCCACCGGGAACGGGGTCGCGCGGCAACACCTTTTGCACCTTGAGCACAACGAAGCCGAGCTCGGGCACGTCGACACCAAGCACCGCCGGCAGCCTTGCCGGGTCGGCGCGCAAAGCGGCGTCGATGACGGCACGTGGCAGCGTTTGCGCCTGGGCACGCGACACCACCAGCGTCGTCGTCAAGGCCTGCTCGGGCGCCTTCTTCACTTCGGCCAAACGTGCTTCGCCTTCCTTCTTGGCTAGCGCTGTGGCCTGTGCCGCGACCACACGTTCGCGCACGCGGTCTTTAACTTCCGCCAGCGCCAACACGCGCGCTGGCGTGTGCTGCACCACGCGTGCGGCGGCAAGCTGGTTGGGCGCGGTTTCTACGGCGTCGGTGTTGCGCTTGTTGCGCACGACTTCGTTGCCGAACACGGCGGCAAGCAGCTTGGCCGATGCCAAGGGGCCGGCAGCGCCCGGCGCGGGCGTGCGCTTGACGCTGGCCGTTTGCTTCTCGAGCTTCCACTTCTCGATGACAGGTTGCAGGCTGTCGGCTTGCTCGTAGACCGTGTTGGTGAACTGCTCTGCGGCTTCGGCGTAGCGCTTCTGCGCTGCGGCCTTGCGCACCTCGGCTTCGATCTCGGCGCGCAGCGCTTCGAAGGGTTTCTTCTGCCCACCACGCGTGGCGGTGAGCTGGATCACGTGGTAGCCAAAGTCGCTCTCAACCAGATTGCTGATCTCGCCTTCCTTCATCGCAAACACGGCGTCTTCAAACGGCTTGACCATGGCGCCACGACCGAAGAAGTCGAGGTCGCCGCCCTGCACAGCCGAGCCCGTGTCTTGCGAGTTTTTGCGCGCGAGCTCGGCAAAGGCTTTGGGGTTCTTGCGCGCTTCGTCGAGCAGCGCTTGCGCACTCGCCTTGGCCTTGGCCCTGTCGGCGGCCGGCGCGTCTTTGTCGCTCTTGATCAGGATGTGGCTGGCGCGCCGCTCTTCGGCTGCCGTGTAGCGCGCCACGTTTTGTTCGTAGTAGGTCCTGAGGTCGGCCTCGGGCGTGACCACACCTTTCATCAACGCGGCGAGGTCGAGCACCACATACTCGATGGTGGCCTGCTCATCTGCCTTGAAGCTGGCCTCGTTGGCCTTGTAGTAGGCCTCGATGTCGGCGTCGCTGGGGTCGACCTTGGCGGCGTACGTGGCGAGATCGAAGCGCTGCACCTGCACCTCACGGCGCTGCAGCAAGGAGCCCAGTGAAGCTGATGCTGCGGCGCTGGGCGCAAAGGCACTGGTGGCCACGCCGGCGAGCACCTGGCGCGTGCCGAAGTCTTGACGCAAGCGCATGGCGAATTGGTCGGAGGTCATGCCCTGCGAGGCCAGCAGCTCACGGTTCACGCTGCCATCGGGGTTGCGCATGCCCGCGAACTGCGGGTCGGTGCGAAACAGCCGCGCCAGGCGCTCGTCACCCGGCATCAGCACGAGCTTGTCAGCCGCCGCAAAGAGCACACGCTCGCGAACCAAGGTATCCAGCGTCTGGCGCTTCATCTCGGGGCTGTCAAAGAGCTTGGCGTCCACACCAGGCATCTGCTGGCGCATGCGCTCGATGTTGCGCTGGTGGGCGTTGTCCCACTCGGCGCGAGTGATGCTGCGGCCGTCGACGGTGGCCACGCTCTTGCCCGAGTCTTCCATGAAGCTGGAGTAGCCCTGCACGCCGAAGAAGACGAAAGACGGGAAGATCAGCAGCACCATCAGGCCCAACATCAGGCGGGAGTGCGAGCGGACGAAATCGAACATGCGGGCAACCTTTGGGGCGGCCACTTGGGCCACAGGGAAAAGCGCTTGGGCTCAGGAAGCGACGAAGGCGAACCGTGGTTCGCCTTCTTTTGGAACGCACTCGGCGGCTGCCGAACGCGTGTTTACGAGCCTGAACGAATGGGCCGCGATTCTAGCTGCGCGGCTATGGTGGGTGCTGACGGTCTCGAACCGCCGACCTACGCCTTGTAAGGGCGCCGCTCTACCAACTGAGCTAAGCACCCATTCGATCAACGGCCCCGCACCGGTGCAAGGTGCGCGGCGAACTCAGACTAGTTGAGGTGATCTTTCAGCGCCTTGCCCGGGCGGAACTTGGGCACCTTCGCGGCCTTGATCTTGATGGCGGCGCCGGTGCGCGGGTTGCGCCCAATGCGTGCGGCGCGCTTGGTCACGGCAAAGGTGCCGAAGCCGGCGATCGTCACGCTACCGTTCTTCTTGAGCGTGGTCTTGACGCCACCGACGATGGCTTCCAGTGCACGCGCGGCGGCGGCTTTGGAGATATCCGCCTGTTTGGCGATGTGCTCAATCAGTTCCGACTTGTTCACGTAGGTACCCCCTCAGCAAGGTGTCTCAGATTTGGATGGAAGTGTGCAGCGTGCGCTGTCTCACTTGAGTTTGGCTTGGCCCGTCAACACGAAAGTTCATTACAGCCGTGGCGCTGTTGTGGTGTCAAGGCCGCAGTCAATTCTATTCGTAGCCATCACGCGCATTCGACCCACATGCAGGGGAAACGCTCGTGCTTTCACGCTTGACAAGCAGCCGCAGTCGCATGTTGTCAGGCTGTTGCAATGGCCTGCGCGAGCACGGCGCCCAGATCGCTGGTGCTGGCTGTGCCGCCGAGGTCGGGCGTGCGCGGCGCGTGCGGGTCGGCAAGCACCGACTCGATGGCGCGCAGCATCGCGTCATGCGCGTCGCGGTGGCCCAGGAAGTCCAGCATCATCGCGCCCGACCAAATCTGCGCGATCGGATTGGCGAGTCCCTTACCCGCGATGTCGGGCGCCGAGCCATGCACAGGCTCGAAGAGCGACGGCGCCTTGCGTGTCGGGTTCAGGCTGGCCGAAGGCGCGATGCCGATGGTGCCGGTACACGCCGGCCCCAGGTCGGACAGGATGTCGCCGAAGAGATTGCTCGCCACCACCACGTCGAAGGCCTGCGGCCGCTGCACGAAGTGCGCCGCCAGGATGTCGATGTGAAAGCGATCGGTCTGCACCTGTGGGAATTGCTTGGCCATGGCGTCGACACGCTCATCCCAGTAGGGCATGGTGATGGAGATGCCATTGCTTTTGGTCGCGGAGGTGAGCTTGCAGCGCGGCCGTGACGCCGCGAGCTCGAAGGCGAACTTCAGCACGCGGTCGACGCCGATGCGCGTCATCACCGTTTCCTGGATCACGATCTCGCGCTCGGTGCCTTCGAACAAGCGCCCACCGGCGTTGGAGTACTCGCCTTCGGTGTTCTCGCGCACGATCCACATGTCGATGGCACCGGGCAACAGCGCCTGGCCCTGGCGGTCGACCAAGGGGCTGCGAATGCCGGGCATCAGGCGCGCCGGGCGCAGGTTGATGTACTGGTCAAACTCCTTGCGGAACTTGATCAGCGAACCCCACAGCGAGACGTGGTCGGGCACCGTGGCAGGCCAGCCCACGGCGCCGAAGTAGATGGCGTCGTGGCCACCGATCTGGTCTTTCCAGTTCGCGGGCAGCATTTGGCCGTGCTTCTCGTAATAGTCCCAGCTTGAAAAATCAAAATGATCAAACTGCAAATCAATGCCAAACTTGCTGGCAGCAGCCTCCATCAC
>JANMMH010000573.1:0-5286 GCA_031373055.1 Rubrivivax sp.
CATTCAGGGCACGGCGCATCCCCAGGGCCTGAGCACCATCGCCGAGGGCATTGCCGTGGGCCAGCCCGGGCGCATCACGCGCGAGATCGTGCGCACGCAGGTGAACGACCTGATGCTGGTCGACGAGGGCGACGTCGAGCAGGCCATCGTGATGCTGCTCGACATCGAAAAGACGCTCGTCGAAGGCGCCGGTGCGGTGGGCCTGGCGGCACTCATGAAAGAGCCCGCGCGTTTCGCCGGGAAGAAGGTCGGCCTCGTGCTGTGCGGGGGCAACATCGACCCGCTGCTCCTGGCCAGCATCATCGAACGCGGCATGGCGCGCGCTGGGCGGCTGGCGCGCATTCGTGTGGCCGCGCGCGATGCGCCGGGTGTGCTGGCGCGCATCACCACCATCGTGGGCGAGCTCGGCGCGAACATCGACGAGGTGCACCACCAGCGCGCCTTCACGACGCTGGCGGCGCAGAACGTCGAGGTCGAGCTGGTGCTTCAGACGCGCAACACGGCGCATATCGCCGAGGTCGTGGCCGGGCTCAATGCCGCCGGCTTCGAAGCCACTTCCTATTGAGCGACCACACCGGCGGCGCGCGCAGCCCAGGTGCCGACTTCTTCGTACAACGCCACGATGGGCTCGCCCACACGCGGGTGCACGCGGTTGGACAAGAAGACGTAGAAGCTGCGCGAACGCGGGTCGAGCCACATCGCGCAGCCAGTGAAGCCGGTGTGGCCGAAGCTGCCCAGCGGGTAGACGCTGCCACGCGGTCGCGAGAAGGGCGAGTCAATGTCCCAGCCGATGCCGCGCTGCGCCAGGCCTAGCGGCGCGGCGTTGGAAGTAGTGAGCGCCACGCTGGCGGGCAGCAGCACACGTGAGCCGTCAAGTTCACCACCACCGAGCACCATGCGTGCGAAGCGTGCCAGGTCGGCCACGGTGCTGAAGAGCCCGGCGTGCCCGGCCACGCCGCCCATGCGCCGCGCGGCGGGGTCGTGCACGACGCCGCGCAGCATCTGCGCGCCATCAAATTCGGTCGGCACCAGGCGCGACAAAGCATGTTGGCGCAGCGGCAGATAGCCGCTGTCGGCCATGGCCAGGGGCTTGAAGATGTGTCGCGCCGCCAGCTCATGCAAAGGCGTGCCCGACAGGAGCTCGATCATCGCGCCGAGCAGGATGTAGCTGATATCGGAGTAGACAAAGCGCGTACCCGGGGCATGCGTGGCGCGCGCCGCCAGCGCCAGCGCATGGGCCGCCGGGGCACCACTCCACACGGGCGTTAGCGGCAGGATGGGCGGCAGGCCCGAGCTGTGCGTGATCACATGGCGCCACGTGATGGTGTTGCCGCCGCTGAAGTCTTTGAAGAGCGCCAGCACGGGCTCGTCCAGGCGCAGCAGACCTTGCTCGATGAGGCGTGCGCACAACGTGCCGGTGACCACCGGTTTGGTGAGCGAAGCCGCGTCGAACACGGCGTCAAGCGCCAGCGCTTCAGGTGCGGGCTCCCAGGCGCGCTGGCCAAAGACGGCCATGTGCGGCGCGGCACCCAGGCGCTCGACCCACAGTGCCGCGCCGGGCAAGCGCCGGGCTGCAATGGCGGCGTCGATGCGCCCATGCAGCGCACCCAGGGCTTGGGCGTCAAGGATCGGTGTCTGGGCCATCACGGTGGGCGCGCCGGCCCAGGCCAGGCTGGCGCTGAGGACGGTGCGGCGTTGCATGGCAGCCAGCATAGCCGCGCGTGCTACATTCGCCGCCATGGTTTTCGCCCGCTTTTTCTTTACGAGCTTTTGGTTCTTGCCCCTCACCGGCGGCTGGAAAAACGAACGCGCGTAGACAAACCAGCGTTTCGACAAACCAGACAAACCGCCGGCACCCCCGGCGGTTTTTCTTTGCCCGAACGACTCTGAGTCACGACTTTGAAAGACGCCCGCCATGAACCACCGACCGCACCACGACAGCGCCATCGCGCTGAGCGAGAAGACCAGCCAGACCGATGACCTGCGCATCCGCGACGTCACGCCGCTGCCGCCGCCCGAGCACCTGATCCGCTTCTTCCCCATCGCCGGCACAGCAGTCGAGACGCTGATCCAGAAGGCACGCCACGATGTGCGCGAAATCATGCATGGGCGTGATGACCGGCTGCTGGTGATCATCGGCCCGTGTTCCATCCACGACCCCGCCGCCGCGCTGGAGTACGCGCGCAAGTTGAAGGAGCAACGTTCAAAGTACGCTGACACGCTAGAAGTAGTGATGCGCGTGTACTTCGAGAAGCCGCGCACCACGGTGGGCTGGAAGGGGCTGATCAACGACCCCTACCTGGACGAGAGCTACCGCATCCATGAAGGCTTGCGCATCGCGCGCCAGCTGCTGCTGGAGATCAACCGCCTGGGCGTGCCGGCGGCGGGCGAGTTCCTCGACACCATCAGCCCGCAGTACATCGCCGACCTCATCAGCTGGGGCGCCATCGGCGCGCGCACGACCGAGAGCCAGGTGCACCGCGAGCTGGCCTCGGGGCTGTCAGCGCCGATCGGCTTCAAGAACGGCACCGACGGCAACATCCGCATCGCCATCGACGCCATCCAGGCCGCCGCGCGGCCGCACCATTTTTTGAGCGTGCACAAGAACGGCCAGGTGGCCATCGTCGAGACCAAAGGCAACAAGGACTGCCACGTCATCCTGCGTGGCGGCAAGACGCCCAACTACGACGCGGCTAACGTTGCAGCGGCGTGCACAGAGATCGAAGCCGCCAAGCTCGACTGCCGCTTGATGGTCGACTTCAGCCACGCCAATGCCAGGAAGCAGCACCGCCGCCAGCTCGACGTGGCGCGCGACGTGGCCGCGCAGGTGACTGCGGGCAGCCGCTGCCTCTTCGGCGCCATGGTCGAGAGCCATCTCGTTGAAGGCGCGCAAAAGTTCAGCCCCGGCAAAGACGACCCCGCCAATCTGGAGTACGGCAAGAGCATCACCGACGCCTGCCTTGGCTGGGACGATTCGTTGCAAGTGCTGGACATCTTGAGCGAGGCCGTGAAGGCGCGCCGCAGCGCTGTCAGCAAGGGCTGACCATTTCGCCGGCGGTGCCGTCTGGGCGCCTGCCGGCTTGGGTGGCGAGGCTGGGCGCCTTGAGACAGGCCGCCCGTTAGTCGATCACCCGGTTGGCGCGTATCAGGAACGAGGCTGGAATGTTGAGCCCCAGCACTTTGGCCGTCTTCAGGTTGAGCACCAATTCAACCGAGCGCGCCTGCTCCACCGGCAGTTCGCCGGGTTTGGTGCCATTCAGAATGCGCTGCACGTAGTAGGCGGCACGGTGATAGATCGCTGCATGGTCGGGCGCGTAGCTGAGCAGGCCGCCAGCTTCCGTCAGGAAGTGCCATCCAGAAACGATGGGTGCGCGCAGACGCAGACCCAATTCGGCGATTTCGGTGCGATGGGAGACGATGAGCCCGCTCTCGAAGGTCACGTAGAGCGCGCTTTGCCGGCGCCCCTCCATCGACTTGAGTGCAGCAACCAGTTCAGCCGCCGACGCAACCGGCAGCTCCTGCGCTTCCATCTTCAGCGCGCGCGCGCCCGCGATCGCCGCGCGCGACTCGCTCCTTGAGTTCGGGTTGGCCGAATTCCACAGCACGGCAACGCGAGCGACTGCGGGCGCCAGCTCTTTGAGCAGCTGCATGCGCTTGCCCGCCAGCTCGCTCAACAGAAACGCCACCCCGGTGACGTTGCCGCCTGGCCGCGAAAGGGACTTGACCAGACCGATGCCGATCGGGTCTCCCGCCGCGAGCGTGACGATGGGTACGCTGCTCGTTGAATTTCGCGCCGCCATCGCCGCCTGAGTGCCTGAGGTCACGATCAGATCAAGCCCTTGTTTCACGAGGTCGGCGCAGACCGACTCGAGAAAATCCGCTTCGCCCTCCGCTGAGGCGTAGATGATGGTGATCGTGCTGTCAGGGACATAGCCCAACTCGCGCAAGCCGTCGAGGAACGCCTGCCTCTCGCGCGACGGAACGCCCGAAATCGGGTACAGCGACAGGTAGCCGATGCGCGGCCGTTTTGTTGCGGCTTGCGCGAACGCCATGTTCGGTGTCGTCACCAGCGCGCCCGCCGCGATCACGATATTTCTGCGGATGTGACAGCTCATCCTGCGCTCGCTCCGCCAAACCGTCGTCGACATAGGCAACGATTGTGCCTGTGGGTGGGGGCGTCGCCTGCGCCGACGCGATGGCCTTCGATGAGATGAACCATCGCGTCCAGCGTCAACGCGCCGGTCCAGCCAACGCCGGGCTGCTCAGGATGCCGACGAACTTGCGCCGGTAGGCGGCGGGCGTCAGTCCGACTTCACGCTTGAACAAGCGGCGAAAGAAGGTCGGATCCTCGTAGCCGACCTGGTAGGCCACATCGTCGATACCGCCGGCATCCTGCTCGATAACCCGCTTGGCCTTCTCGACCCGAACCGCGTGCACGTAGTCCATCGGCAGGTGGCCGGTCGCGGCGCAAAACCGCCGCGTGAACGTGCGCCGGGTGAGCCCGGCGCGCTGGGTCATGGCCTCCACCGGATTGGCCTGGGCATAGTGCTCGGCGATCCACTCCTGGCTGAGCTTGATGGCCTGGTCTTCCCCCTGGATCTTCATCCCCATGTCGGCGAAGGGCAGCTGGCCGTCTTCATGGCCGGATAGCAGGTAGACCTTGGCCGTCTGCAGCGCATGCGCCGGGCTGCAATAGCGGCTGATCAGCCGCAGCGCCAGCTCCTGCCACGCGGTGACGCCGCCGGCGGTGATCACACCCTCGGCCTCGCTGTCCAGGCGCAGGATCGAGTCGGCGCGGTAGTTCACCTTTGGGTATTCGCGGCGGAACAGCTCGCGATAGGCCCAGTGTCCGGCGCACGAGCGCCCATCGAGCAGGCCCGCCTCGGCCAGCACGAGTGAGCCTGAGCAGACCGAAGCGATCAGCGCGCCCTGGGCGTGCATGCGCCGCAACCAGGTGATCTCCGCGCCATAACGCCCGCGCGGCGCGGTGTCGATCGGCGTGTACATGTCGCAGACCACCGCGGCGTCGACGCGCTCGAGGTCGCCGATCGCCGCGTGAGGCTCGATCAGGATGTTGCCGAAGCAGCGGAAGGGCTGGGCGTCTGCGGCCACGATCCGGATGTCGAGCAGCGGCTCGCCCACAGGGCGGCCCGTCATGTCGGCGTACCCCGCGCCGACGGAAGCCAGCACGTCGTAGAGACCGAAGAGCACCGAGGGCGTCGTCTCCGGCGCGGCGAGCAGGGCGATTTTCGGCTTGATGTTCTGCCTCATGGGTGCAGCCTGCCT
>JANMMH010000593.1:0-3715 GCA_031373055.1 Rubrivivax sp.
CCCTTGAGCATGGCGTGCAGCGCGCGTGGGCGCTCCAGCGTGCGCGCCAGGTCGCGCCCCGTGTTGCAGATCCACGGGCCGTTGATCGCGGCGTTTTCGCGTGGCGTGACACGCTCGATGCGGCGGTTACGTTCAGCGTCCAGCGCCTTGAAGTGCCACTCAGGCTTGCGCTGCCAGATGTCGATCGAACAGCCGCGTGCGCAGCCGGGGCACACCGAGGGCGTGGCCTTGAGGTACCACACGCGGCTGGGCGGCTGCGCGTGGCGCGCGCTCAGCGCCCCCACCGGGCAGAGGTCGATAACGTTGTCGGAATACGCGTCGCGCTCAAACGCGCCGTCTTCCACGGCGCGAATCGCCGAGTGGTCGGCGCGGCCGATGACGCCCAGGCCGTGGCTCTTCGACACCTCGTGCGTGAAGCGCACGCAGCGCGTGCACAGGATGCAGCGCTCTTCGTCCAGCACGATGCGTGTTGACAGCGCCACGTGCTTGGGTGCGTGCAGCTTGGGCTCGAACGAGATGGACGCCGCACCGTTGTAGGCCACGTGGTAGTCCTGCAGCGTGCACTCGCCGGCCTTGTCGCAGATGCCGCAGTCCACCGGGTGGTTGAGGGTGGCGAACTGCAGCGTCTGCTGGCGCCGCGCGCGCACCTTGTCGGAGTCGGTCAGCACGCGCATGCCCGCACTCACCGGCATGTTGCAGGCGATGTCGAGCCAGCCGCTGCTGTCGTCGTCACTGCGCACCTCCACCACACAGACGCGGCAGTTTCCAGGGACGGAGAGCTGCGGGTGCCAGCAAAACGCGGGCAAAAAGTAGCCTGCCGCGCGTGCCGCTTGCATCACCGTTTGCTGCTCGGCGGCTAGCACGCTGTGGCCGTTGATGAAGAACTCAGGCATAGGCGCTTACCTCTTGCGTGAGGTCCAGGCGGCCGCCATACAGCGAGTGCTTGTGTTCGATGAAATGCTCGAACTCGTGCCGGTAGGTGGCCAGGATGCCCACGGCGGCATAGCCCGCCGCGTCACCCATGCCGCAGATGGTGCTGCTGTCGTTGGCCTGGCTGATGCGCAGCAGCTGCTCGATATCGCCGCTCTGCCCGCGCCCGGCCACGATGCGGTCGATGATGCGGTGCATCCAGCCCATGCCGTCGCGGCAAGGTGTGCACTGGCCGCAGCTTTCGTGGTGATAAAAGCGCAGCATCACCTGCAGCAGCCGCACCATGCATGTGCCCTCGGCGATGACGATCAAGCCGCCTGAGCCGAGCGACGAGCCTGCGGCCGCAAGGGCGGCATGGTCGTAGGTCAGGGTGGTGATTTGGGCCGCAGTGAGCACCTTGGTCGAGATGCCGCCGGGTACGATGCATTTGAGCGCGTGGCCGCCGAGTACGCCGCCGCAGTCCTCGTCGATGAAGCGCGCCAGCGGCGTGCCGTAGGCCAGCTCGTAGACGCCTGGGCGCTGCACATGGCCCGAGATCGACACCAGCTGCGTGCCCGGGCTCTTGACTGTGCCAATGCGGCGGTAGGCCGGCGCCCCCATGGCCAGGATGGGGGCGACATGGGCCAGCGTTTCGACGTTGTTGACGACCGTGGGCCGCTGCATCAGGCCGCGCACTGTCAAGCGCGGTGGGCGGTTGCGCGGGTAGCCTTTTTTGCCTTCGAGCGAGGTCAGCAGCCCCGAGGCTTCGCCGCAAACGTAAGAGCCGGCACCACGGTAGACCACCAGGTCGCAAGCGAAGTCCTGGCCCAGGATGCGCTCGCCTAACAAGGCAGCGACGTAGGATTCTTCGACGGCGGCGGCCAGGCGCCGGTAGGGCAGGTCGAACTCGCCACGGATGTAGACGAAAGCGTGGCGCACCTGCAAGGCGTAGGCGGCGATCAGCATCGACTCGATCAGCTGATGCGGCGCGTGCTCAAGAATCCAGCGGTCTTTGAAGGTGCCGGGCTCGCCCTCGTCGGCGTTGGCGCACAGGTAATGCGGCTGCTCGTCGTGCAGCTTGATGACACCCCACTTGCGCCCGGCGGGAAAGGCCGCGCCGCCGTGGCCCAGCAGGCCCGAGGCGGCGACTTCTTGCGTCACCTGCTCCGGGCGCAGCTCGTGCAGCACGCGCGCTAGCGTGGCGTAGCCGCCGCGCGCGCGATAGTCGTTCAGCAGGTGCGAGCTCGGCGTCACCTCGAAGTTCATGATGAGCTTCGGTGTGCTCATCGTGTCCAGCCGTCCATCAGCGCGTCGAGCCGAGTCGCGTTGACGTTTTCAACGTAGGCCTCACCCACCATCAGCACCGGCGCGCCGCCACACGCGCCCAGGCATTCCACGGTGTCGAGCGTGACGCGCCCATCGGCCGTGGTCTGCCCCGGTCGGATCGCCAAGCGCTCACACAGCTGGCCCAGCAGCGCCTCGCTGCCACGCAGCGAGCACGAGACGTTGTGGCACAGCTGCACATGCGTGTGGCCGATAGGCGCACGACGCAGCATGGTGTAGTGGCCCAGCACCTCTTCGATCTGGATGCGCGGCACGGACAGATAGCCGGCGAGCCAGCCGATGTCCTCATTTGCGATGTAGCCGCGCTCTCGCTGCAGGCGATGCAGGCACGGCAGCACCAGCGAGGACTCAAAACCCTCGGGGTAGCGCCGGCGCATGCGCTCGAATTCGGCGACGAGGTGCTTCATCGATCACATTCCCCGCCGATCATGTTGATCGATCCAAACGTCGGCACGATGTCGGCGAGCTGCCCACCATCCAACATGCGACTCGCCGCGCCCATGTGCACGAAGCTCGGCGAGCGCACGTGCACTTTGTAGGGGCGGCTGATGCCGTCGCTCACCAAGTAAAAACCCAGCTCACCGTTGGGCGCTTCGTGCGCCACGTAGATCTCGCCTGCGGGCACTTTGGGTCCGTCGAGCACGAGCTTGAAGTGGTTGATCAGCGACTCGATCTCGCGGTAGACCAGGTGCTTGGGCGGGAAAGTGCAGCGGTGGTCGTCCACATTGATCGGCCCGGCCGGCAGCATCGGCACGAGCTGGCGAATCATGTGCACCGACTCGTCCATCTCGCGCATGCGCACAAAGTAGCGGTCGTAGTTGTCACCGAGGATGCCCACCGGCACCTCGAAGTCGAGCTCCGCGTACGCCAGGTAAGGCGTGTCTTTGCGCAGATCACGCGGCACGCCGGTGCTGCGCAGCAGCGGGCCGGTGCAGCCATAGCTCAAAGCGTCGGCGGTGCTGATGACGCCGACATGGCGCATGCGGTCGATGAAGATGCGGTTGCGGTCGACCAGCGTGTGCACGCGCGCGACGAACTCTTCGTACTGCACGAGGATGGCCTCCAGCCGCGTGAGCCAGCCTTCGGGCAGATCGCTCGCCAGGCCGCCAATGCGGCCGTAGCTGTAGGTCACACGCGCACCGGTGAGTGCCGCCAGGTGCTCGTACATGTGGTCGCGAACCATCACCAGGTACAAAAACGCCGTCATGGCGCCCATCTCCATCAGGCCGGCGGCGATGCAGGTGAGGTGGTCGACAACGCGGCTGTACTCCGACAGCAAGGTGCGCAGGTAGACGCAGCGCGGCGTGATCTGCACGCCCATGAGCTGCTCGACGGCGTCGCAGTAGGCAAAGTCGTTGATGAGTGCCGAGACGTAGTTCAGCCGGTCGACATAGGGTATGAGGTTGTGCCAACTGTGGTCTTCGCACTCCTTCTCAAAGCCGCGATGCAGATAGCCGCAATG
>JANMMH010000621.1:0-1971 GCA_031373055.1 Rubrivivax sp.
GGCGGATCAGCTTGAAGCCACCAGCCACCAGCAAGTCGAGGTCTTGCTTGATCATCGCCGGCGTGATGACCTCACCCGTCCGCTCGGCGTCACTGCGCGCTGTGCGATAAGGGCTGTAGGCCACGGCCTTGGTGGTGGCCAGCTCTGCCGGAAGTGCCCGAAGACCTGTGCCGCCGCCTTGTGCTTGCGGCTGCGGCACGGTGCCACCACCGCCACATGACACAAGCCCTGCAACGGCGAGTGTGGCCAGCGCGGGAAGCATCAGCGTGATCGCGCGCCGCGCAATGCGCTGGGCTGCGCTGGTCGGCTCAATGCGGGTGGGCTGAATGGACGGAAGTTGATTCATCGTGAGCCCCTCAGAACGTGTAGACGGCGCCGACGCCGAACCAGTTGCCGCTCTTGGCCGCGCGCGAATCGACATTGGTGAACGAGCTGTTGCCCGGCACCGACAACGGCGACAGGCCGAGCTGGCGATAGCGCACCATGCCGCCCAGGCCGTACGCCTTCAGGCCATTGCGGAAGTCGTACTCCAGGCCCACGGTGTTGATCAGCGCGTGGTTGCTTTGGCCGCGTTCAGTCGGGTTCTTGGTCTTGGCCTGACCGAGGAAGAGCATGCTGGTGTAGGCCGTCCATTGGCCAACACGGTAGCGCACGCCCAGCGTGCCGTCGATGGAGCGCGCTGGATAGCCAGGGTTGTTGATGCTGCAGCGCGGGGGCACCGCGTCTGCACAGTACCAGTCGACGTTGAAGGGGCTGTTCCATAGAGCGAGCGCACTCAGATCAGCCGCCGCGGGCACCGTGATGCGCGCATAGGCGCCGCTCCAGCGGTTCTGGCGCAGCCCGCCCAGCACTTCCAAGGCCGGGTTGATGCGGTAGCGCGCCATCACCATCGCGATGCTCTGGCCCGAGCCGCCGAGCTTGAGGTCGTCGCGCGGGAACGGTGTGAGCCCGGTGAAGGGGCCCTGGCCCCAAGCCGAGGGGGTGCCGTTGCGGGCGTCTTGATAGATCATGTCGACGATCAGGCCCTCGCGGTAGAACTGCGCGTACAGCTCGATAAAGCGCGGCTTGTTCTTCTCCCAGCCGGAGGCGCCCTTGTCGTAGGTGGCCTCGAGCACGAGATCGCCGACCGACACATCGAACGGGCGCGAGGTGTAGCGCACCGCGTGCCCCAGCAAACCGTAGCCGGCGCCACTGGAGGCCCAGGGGAACGCGACACCGATGTCGATGCCGAAGGGGTAGTCGGCCCGGCTCCAACCGCGCGACAGCATGGCGCCAACGGCGAACCGGCCGTAGTCTTCATGGCTGACGAAGACGTTTTTGTCCCACCAGAAGCCCTTGATGTCTTCCTTGCCATCGCGCCAGCGCTTGCTGACCAGGCCGCCGACCTTGAAGCCGCCGGGCAGGTCGAACTTCACGCCCAGGTAGGGCTGCACGAGGGTGACCCTGTCCACTTTGTCGGGCGTGCCGATACTCGCGCCGGGGATCAGCGGATCGGCCCAGATCTTGTCTTTGCCCTCGTATGGGTTGACGCCGCAGTTCGGGCACTGGTCGCTTCCATGCGTGAACTCGGCCTTGGCAAAGCCAGTGAGCGAGAAGGGTCCGAAGTCGATGGCCTGGGCCGAGGCGGCCAGGGTGCCCAGCAGCACGGCCGCCGCCGGGCGCCAGGCCCGACTTGCCAGCGGCGCCCGCCGCCGTGGCACCGTGGTGGAAGCCCGGGCGGGCGACGCAAGAGCCTGGTGGAAGATGTCCATGATGTGTGTGGCGAGCCGCGGTCGGTGCTCGGTTTGAAAGCGCTTTCACAGGATAGTGGGTCGGGGTGCGCTTGGTCAACCGTTGCGCCCCCGTGTTTACCCGCCTTGGCCACGCTTCGCAGCGCCGAATCGAGCGATACGGGTTTACCTGAGCCCCAATTGTTGAAAGCGCTTTCAAAATAGCGCTCGAAAGGCTCCAGGGGAGTCTGCTCAAGGATGC
>JANMMH010000642.1:0-3407 GCA_031373055.1 Rubrivivax sp.
GATTGCGCTGGAAGCCTTCACTGCCGCACTGCCCGAATTGCTGGGCGGCTCAGCCGACCTCACCGGCTCGAACCTCACCAACACCACGCACACATTGCCCTTGCGCTTTGACGACAAGGGCGTGGGCAACGGCGGCCGCCACATCAACTACGGTGTGCGCGAATTTGGCATGGCCGCGGTGATGAACGGCGTGGCGCTACACGGCGGCTTCATCCCCTATGGCGGCACTTTCCTGACCTTCAGCGACTACAGCCGCAACGCTATCCGCATGGCCGCGCTGATGAAGCGCCGCGTCATCCACGTCTTCACGCACGACAGCATTGGCCTGGGTGAAGACGGCCCCACGCACCAAAGCGTGGAGCACGCCGCCAGCCTGCGCCTGATCCCCAACCTGGACGTCTGGCGCCCGGCCGATACGGCCGAGACCGCCGTGGCCTGGACCATGGCCATTGCCAACATCACGCGGCCCAGCGCCTTGCTGCTGTCGCGCCAGAACCTGCCCTACCTGCCCAAAGCGCGGCTGGACAGCATCGCCAGCGGCGCCTATGTGCTGGCCGAGCCGAGCGAGGTCGGGCTGAAGAAGAAGGCCCAGGCCGTGGTCATCGCGACAGGCAGCGAAGTGCACCTGGCCTTGCACGCACAAGCGGCGTTAGCAGCCTTGGGCGTGGCGGTGCGTGTGGTCAGCATGCCCAGCACGACAGTGTTCGACCGCCAAAGCAGCGCGTACAAGAACAGCGTGCTGCCGCCCAAAGTGCCGCGCGTGGCGGTGGAGGCGGGCGTCACCGACGGCTGGTGGAAATACGGCTGCGCAGCGGTGGTGGGCATCGACAGCTACGGCGAGAGCGCACCTGCGCCTGCGCTCTTCAAGCACTTCAAGCTGACGGCTGAGAACCTGGTGGCGGTGGTGCAGCAGGTCGTGCGCAAAGCTTCGGCCAAGCGCTGAATAAAGCTAACTTTCAAAGTGAGATGACCATGAAACACGTCCTTCGCATGAGTCTGACCCTGGTGCTCGCCCTCGCCGGCACCGCTGCTTCGGCGCAGCGTCTGGACAGCGTGAGCGTGACACCGGCTAACGCCAGGCCGGGCGAGGCGGTGAATATCACGGCGCGTTTTGACGTCAGTGGTGGCCTCAACTGCGCCGCACGCGTGCATTTTGGTGATGGCCAGACCAAGGACATCAAGATCAATCAGGAGAAGGACGCCAACTACGCGCTGAGCTACAGCTACGCCAAGGCCGGCACCTACACGGTGAAGATCGAGCCCAAGACGGCGCTGCCGACGCTGAAGTGCCTGGGTGCTAACCAGGAAGCGAAGGTGACGGTGGTGGCACCGCCGCCGCCGCCGCCGGTGGCAGCCGCTGCGACACCGGCCAAAGCCAGCGGCCCGTCATGCCCCAACGGCTGGACGCTCATCGCCAAGAGCGTGAACAAGAAGAGCGGCGCGTTCGAGTGCCACGCCAAGGCTGGCACGGCTGCGCCCGCCGCCAAACTGGCGTGCCCGGGCCAACTGGGTTACTACGAAAACACCAAGACCGGCCGCCTCGGCTGCCGGCCTTGAAACCCGACATCCACGAACCAAGGAGTTAGCAAGATGGCGATCAAAGTAGGCATCAACGGCTTCGGCCGCATCGGGCGCATGGTGTTTCGCGCGACGGTGCAAAACTTCCCCGAGATCGAAATCGTCGGTATCAACGATCTGCTTGAGCCCGACTACCTGGCCTACATGCTGAAGTACGACAGTGTGCACGGCCGCTTCAAAGGCGACATCGCCATCGACGGCAGCACGCTCATCGTCAACGGCAAACGAATCCGCCTCATGGCCGAGCGCGACCCGGCGGCGCTGAAGTGGGGCGAGGTGGGTGCCGACGTGGTGGTGGAAGCCACGGGCCTCTTCTTGACCAAGGAGACGGGGCAGAAGCACATCGACGCCGGCGCCAAGAAGGTCATCATGTCGGCGCCCTCGAAGGACGACACGCCGATGTTTGTCTACGGCGTGAATGACAAGACCTACGCCGGCCAGGCCATCATCAGCAACGCCAGTTGCACCACCAATTGCCTGGCGCTGGTGGCCAAAGTCTTGAACGACAACTTCGGCATCAAGCGCGGTTTGATGACCACGGTGCACGCCACCACGGCGACGCAAAAAACCGTGGACGGGCCGAGCAACAAAGACTGGCGCGGTGGCCGCGGCATCCTGGAAAACATCATCCCCAGCAGCACCGGCGCGGCCAAGGCCGTGGGTGTGGTCATCCCCGAGCTGAACAAGAAGCTCACGGGCATGGCGTTTCGCGTGCCGACCTCGGACGTGTCGGTGATCGACCTCACCGTCGAGCTGGTGAAAGAGGCCAGCTACGCCGACATCTGCAAGGCCATGAAAGCGGCCGCCGACGGGCCCATGAAAGGCGTGTTGGCCTATACCGAAGACAAGGTCGTGGCCAGCGACTTCCGGGGCGAGAGCTGCACCAGCGTCTTCGACGCCGAAGCCGGCATCGCACTGGACAGCACCTTCGTCAAGGTCGTGGCCTGGTACGACAACGAGTGGGGCTACTCGAACAAGGTTTGCGAAATGGTGCGCGTCATCGCTTGACCTCAGGGGCATGCCCGCAGCATGAAATCTGCCCGCTTCGGCGGGCTTTTTCATGGTCACGCGCGACACATTGCGCAACATCCGCAGCCACCGTTCTTCACGGCAGCCCACCTACACTTCGCCCATGAAAAACCTGCGTTTTTTGATGCTCGCGCTGGTGCTGGCGGCGACCCTGGGCACGGCGGCGGCGCAAGCACCGCCCGAGCCGCAAGCGCGCGTGATCGTGAGCTTGAAGCCAGGTGCCGCTGCGCTGCGCGCACACGCCATGTCGCGCACGCACAGCGCTGACGACGTGCACGCGTTGGCCCAGCGCCGCGCAAACAGCCTGGCCGCGCACCCAGGCCGCGCGCGCGACAGCGGGCGCATGCTGAGCCAGCGTGCGCAAGTGCTAACGGCCAAAGGCATAGACAGCGCCGCCTTGGCGCGGCGCCTGGCGCAGCACCCCGACGTGGCCTACGCGGTGGTCGACCGGCGCCGGTACACCAACTACGTGCCCAACGACCCGCTCTTCGCCGCTGGCCCCGCCAGCGGCCTTGGCCCGGCGGTGGGCCAGTGGTACCTTCGAGCCCCGACGGTGACTGTCCCCTCGGCGATCAACGCCGAAGCCGCCTGGGACCGTGTCAACGCCAATCCAGCGCTGGTGGTGGCCGTGCTCGACACCGGCACCCTGGCCGACCACGTCGACCTCGCCGGCCGCGTGCTGCCGGGCTACGACATGATCGTCGACACGTCCACCGCCAACGACGGCAACGGCTGCCGAATCGAGGCTTTCGATGGGCGAGCTTTGGCAACACCACATTCTTTGTGCCGAGAGCCAACTT
>JANMMH010000677.1:0-2383 GCA_031373055.1 Rubrivivax sp.
GACAGACGTGCAGCCGGTGTTCGACATCATTGCCGAGCGCGCTGCCGTGCTGACGCAGTCTCGCTTCGGCCTGGTCATTCGCGTCGTCGGTGAAGCCTTGCACCTGGCCAGCATGCACGGTTCCGACCCTGGGGCGGTGGAGCTGGCGCGCCAGGCGTGGCCGCAGCCCCTGGACCAGAGTACGTCGGTGTCGGCGCAAGCTATCCGCCAGCGGCGCGTGCTCAACGTGGCCGATGTGCAGGACATGGCGCAGGGCCAGTATTCGCCCGAGATGCAGCGCGTGCTGGCCGCGGCGGGCTGGCGCAGCATCCTGTGCGCGCCACTGATGCGCGATCAAGACGTGCTCGGCACGCTGAGCGTGGGCCGGGCCGAAGTGGGGCTCTTTGCCGACAAGGAAGTAGCGCTGCTGCAGACCTTTGCGCGCCAGGCGGTGGTGGCCATCCAGAACGTGCGGCTGTTCAACGAGACCAAGGAAGCACTTGAACAGCAGAAGGCTTCGGCCGATGTGCTGGAAGTCATCAGCGGCTCGATGGGTGATGCAGCCCCGGTGTTCGAGGCCATCCTAGTGCGCTTCGAGCAGCTGATTGCCGATGCCACGGGCAGCTCGGTCACGCTGATTGAGGACGACGGCATGACACGCGTGGGCTACTTCCGCCTGGCCGAGGGTGCGCGCAAGCTCTACCCCTCGGCGGCCGAGCCCGACGCCATCGAACAGCAGATGCGCCAGTCGCGGCCGTATGCGCTCAAGGGCTCGGCCACCGAGCTGGCCATTCGTGCCGGGCGCAGCCTGACCTATCTCGACGCGGTGAACGACCCCAACGCACCCGACGACATCCGCAAGGCCGCGCGGCGCATCACGGGCGGCCATTTCAGCTATTCGCTTGCGGTAGTGCCTTTGCTCAAAGACGGCGTCGGCCTGGGTTCCATCAACGTCTCGCGCGAGGTGAACCGCCCTTTCAGCGCCAAAGAACTCGCGCTGATGGAGATGTTTGCCGATCAGGCTGTGGTGGCGCTGGAAAACGCGCGCCTCTTCAACGCCACGCAGCGCGCGCTCGAACGCCAGACCGCCACCGCCGAAGTGCTGCGCGTCATCGCCAGCTCACCCGGCGACGTGCAGCCGGTGTTCGACGCCATCGCGCGCAGTGCCAACCAGCTGCTGGGCGGGCACTCGACGGTGGTCGGCCGCTTCGAAGGCGGCCTGATGCATCTGGTGGGCTTCACCTCGACCAACCCCGAGGGCGACGCCATGTTGAAGGCGATGTTCCCCGCGCCGCTGGCCACTTTCCCGCTGGCAGCCCAGGTCATCGAAGCGGGGCAGCCGGTGGTCATCAAAGACGCCGAGGCGCAAGGTGAGCGCATGCGTGAGCTGGCGCGCAAGCGCGGCTTTCGCAGCATGCTGCTGGTGCCGCTGCTGCGCGACGGTGCGCCCAGCGGCATGATCAGCGTGACGCGCCGTGAGCCCGGCGCCTTTGCGCCGCACCAGGTGGAGCTGCTGCAGACCTTCGCCGACCAAGCGGTGATCGCGATCGAGAACGTGCGGCTGTTCAACGAGACCAAGGAGGCGCTGGAGCGGCAAACGGCGATGGCCGAGGTGCTGAGGGTCATCAGCAACTCGATGGCCGATACGGCGCCGGTTTTCGTGAAGATCATCGACTGCGCCCGGCATCTATTCGACACGGAGCAAGTGGGCATCAGCGTCGTGGGTGCGGACGGTCTGGTGCGCCAAGCGGCCTGGCGCGGCCCCGGGGCGGATTTCATGCTGGCTACGCCCCCGCTTCCGGTGCGCGAAACCTACGCCGGGCAAGTCATCAGCCAACGACAGGTGCTGCACGTCGCTGACGCTTCAGCTTGGTCGGACCCCCCTCGTTGGGCGGCCGATGTCATCGCGCAATGGGGCAACTTCTCGATGGTCATCGCCCCGGTGATGTGGGAGGGCGCGGGCATCGGAGCCATCCGCATGGAACGTCGCCCGCAGCGGCCATTCAGCGGCAACGAACTGGCGCTGCTGCAGACCTTTTGCGACCAGGCCGCGATCGCGATCCAGAACGCACGCCTGTTCGGCGAGGCGCAGCAAGCCCGCGCCGCTGCCGAAGGCGCCAACGAAGCCAAGAGCGCGTTCCTGGCGACCATGAGCCACGAGATCCGCACGCCGATGAATGCGGTGATCGGCATGAGTGGACTCTTGCTCGACACCCCGCTCAACGACGAGCAACGCGACTTCGCATCGACGATTCGCGACAGCGGCGACTCGCTGCTGACCATCATCAACGACATCCTCGACTTCTCGAAGATCGAGGCCGGGCGCATGGACATCGAGCACCAGCCATTCGACCTGCGCGAATGCGTGGAAAGCGCGATGGACTTGATGGCGTCGCGCGCTGCC
>JANMMH010000689.1:0-4076 GCA_031373055.1 Rubrivivax sp.
GGTCTGGGTCAAGCGCATGTCATCTCAATTGGGGTGGGTTGGTAAGTTTGTGACTATCTTGGGTGGGTGCGTGGGGTGGGCGTGTCAAACCGGAAGCACGTCGTGCACGGTGCGCGACATCAGCTCCGCCAGTTCGTCCAGCTGCGCCATGGTGCAGGTGAAGGGGGGTGCTAGCAATACGTGGTCGCCCTGCTGTCCGTCCACCGTACCGCCCATGGGATAACACAGCAGGCCGAGCTCGAACGCGCGCGCCTTGATCTTGGCGTGTGTCTTCTGGGCGGCGGGCAAGGGCGTCTTGCTGGCGCGGTCGGCCACTAGCTCGATGCTACGAAAAAGGCCACGGCCGCGGATGTCGCCGACGTTCGGGTGCGCGCCTAGACGTTCGCGGAGCATGGTATCGAGTCGCTCGCCATCGGCCATCACTTTGGGCAGCAAGGCCTCGCTGCGGAAAACGTGCTGCACCGCCAAGGCCGCCGCGCAGGCGACAGGGTGGCCGAGGTAGGTGTGGCCATGCTGGAAGAAGCCGCTGCCCTGGCGAATAACGTCGACGATGCGCGCGTGCACCAGCACCGCGCCGATGGCTTGGTAGCCGGCACCCAAGCCTTTGGCGACGACCTCGATGTCGGGCGCCACGCCTTCTTGTTCGCAGGCGTGCAGCGTGCCGGTGCGGCCCATGCCGCACATCACTTCGTCAAGGATCAAGAGCACGTCGTGGCGGTCGCAGATCTCGCGGATGCGCTTGAAGTAACCCGGCGCGGCGGCTACCGCGCCGAGCGTGGCGCCGACCACGGGCTCGGCGATGAAGGCGGCGACGTTGTCGGCACCTAGGCGCTGGATTTCGGTGTCCAGCAAGTTGGCCATACGCAAGCCATAGGCCTCGGCGCTTTCATCGGCGCGCTGGCCGCGATAAGCGAAACACTCATCGATGTGCGACATCGGCACCAGCATCGAGCTGAACTGCGCGCGCCGCCAACGGTTGCCGCCGGCCGAGAGCGCACCGAGTGTGTTGCCGTGGTAACTCTGCCAGCGCGCGATGATCTGCGTCTTCTTCGGTAGCCCACGCTCGGCCTGGTATTGCACGGACATCTTCAGCGCGGCCTCCACGCCTTCCGAGCCGCCGCTGACGAAGTAGACGTGCGACATGCCCGCAGGCCCGTGCTCGATCAAATCGTCGGCCAAGGCCTCGGCCGGTGCGCTGGTCAGGAACGAGGTGTGCGCGTATTCGAGCTTGCCGATTTGCTCGCGCACAGCGGCGATCACCGCCGGGTGGCCATGCCCCAGGCACGACACCGCCGCACCGCCGCTGCCGTCGAGGTAGCGCTTGCCTTGCGCGTCGATGAGGTAGGGGCCATCGGCGGCCACGGCCACGGGGTAGTGCTGGCGCAGGTGGCGGTGGAAGACGTGGCTCATGGGGGCATTCCGGCGGGCAGCGCAAAGGTGGCCGGCTAGTATCGACTGGCGCGCATAGCAGCATGCGCCAGGAGCCCACCATGTACACACCGAACCTGATGCAAGGCCAGCGCTACCTCGTCACCGGCGGGGGCACGGGCCTGGGCCGCGCGATGGCCGAGCGCTTTCTCGAACTCGGCGCCGAAGTGGCGATTTGCGGCCGCCGCCAGGCCGTGTGCGAGGCCACCGCCGCCGAGTGGCGCGAGAAGTTCCCGGGCCGGCGCATCGATACGTTTGGCGTTGACATCCGCGTCGCGCAAGCGGTCGACGAGATGGTGCAGGCGCTCTTCGACACCGGCGGCTTGAGCGGCCTGGTCAACAACGCGGCGGGCAACTTCATCGCGCCGACCGAGAGCCTGTCGCCGCGTGCGTTTGACGCTATCGCCAACATCGTTTTTCACGGCACGTTTTATGTGACGCAGGCGGTGGGCAAACGCTGGGTCGAGCAGTCGCGCGCGGGCTTGTGGCGCGCCGGGCAGCCCTACCGCAACGTCATGAGCATCATCACCACTTGGGTCGACAACGGCAGCCCGTTTGTCGTGCCTTCGGCCATGAGCAAGGCGGGCATCGACGTCATGACCAAGTCGCTGGCGGTGGAATGGGCGCGCCACGGCATTCGCTTGAACGCCGTGGGCCCGGGGGAAATCCCCACCGAAGGTATGAGTAAGCGCCTGAGCCCCGGTGAAGAGCCCGGCGCGCGCAGCCGCGAACGCAACCCGATGGCGCGCCCTGGCGAGATGCGCGAGCTGAGCAACCTGGCCAGCTTCCTGATGGCGCCCGGCCAGTGCGACTGGCTGACGGGCCAAAGCATCATGATGGACGGCGGCAACGCGCTGGCCACCGGCGGCAATTTCTACGAACTGCGCAGCTGGAGCGACGACGACTGGCGCGAAGCGCGTGAGCGCATCGAGGCGCAGAACAGCAAAGACCGCGCGCAGCGATAGCTGTGGCGTGCCGGCGCATGCGGTGTTTGTCCCGAGTCGCGGGGCGCCGCGCGCCACCCACAATGAACGCTGGCTCCCCGCCGCTGCATTGCCACTTCCTTCTGAAAGGCCACCATGAAACTTCAACGCCGTCTGCTCCTGAGCTGTGCCCTCGTACTCGGCACCAGCTTGTCTGGACAAGCGCTGGCCCAAGGCAGCGTGCTGCGCGTGGTGCCGCACTCCAACCTGGCCATCCACGACCCCATCTGGACGACGGCCTACATGAGCCGCAACCACGGCTACATGATTTACGACACGCTCTTCGGCACCGACGAGCACGCCAAGATCAAGCCGCAGATGGTCGACACCTGGGAGGTCAGCCCCGACAACCGGCTGTGGACCTTCAAGCTGCGCAAGGGCCTGGAATTCCACGACGGCAAGGCGGTGACCGGCGAAGACGTCATCGCCTCGCTGGCGCGCTGGGGCAAGCGCGACGCCATGGGCTCGGCACTCTTCACTTTCGTGCAGCGCATGGACTCGCCCACGCCCGACACCTTCCGCATCTTCCTGGGCGAAGCCTGCGGTTTCATGCTTGAGGCTTTGGGCAAGCCGTCGAGCAACGTGCCTTTCATCATGCCCAAGCGCATCGCCGACACCGACGCCTTCAAGCAGATCGAAGAGCACATCGGCTCGGGCCCCTACACCTTCAAGCGCGACGAATTCAAGCCCGGCGACAAGGCCGTGTACCTGAAGAACGCCAAGTACGTGCCGCGCAGCGAGCCGCCGTCGGGCACCACCGGCGGCAAGCGTGTGTTTGTCGACCGCGTCGAGTGGAACCTGGCACTGCGCGACGCGCAGGCGCAGGTCAGTGCGCTGCAGAAAGGTGAGATCGACATCATCGAAGCGCTGGGCTTTGACTTCTATGAAGCGGCCAAGGCCGACACCCGTCTGCAACTGCCCAAGTACGCCAACCTCGGCTTGCAGTACATGGCGCGCTTCAACCATCTGCACAAGCCTTTCGACAACGCCAAGGTGCGCCAGGCGGCGATCGCGGCGTTTGCCCAGGAGCCCTTCCTGCGCGCCTCGGTGGGGGTGAAGGAGCTGTACAAGACCTGTGCGTCGATGTTCATCTGTGGCACGCCTTACGGCAGCCTGGCCGGCAGCGAGTTGCAGTCGAAGTCGAGCATGAAAAAAGCGCAAGACCTGCTCAAGGCTTCGGGTTACGACGGCACGCCGATCGTCATCATGAAGCCGACCGATCTGGCCTCAATCCAGAAGTTGCCCGACGTGGCGGCGCAGCTTTTGCGCCAGGCTGGCTTCAAAGTCGACCTGCAGGCGATGGACTGGCAAACACTCGTCGGCCGACGCGCCAAGAAAGATGCGCCGGACAAAGGCGGCTGGCACATGTTCCTCACGGCCTGGAACGTCTTCGACGTGTGGAGCCCGATCGCCAACCCAACGATGGACACACTCGGCGAAAAGTCCGGCTGGTTCGGCTGGGCCAGTGACGACAAGCTCATGGAGTACCGCGCCCAGTTCATGCGCGCCACCGACGAGGGCGTAAAGAAGAAGCTAGCCGACCAGATCCACGCGCGCGCGTTCGAGATCGGCACGCATGCGCCGCTGGGTGAGTACAACCAGCCCATGGCGGCAGGCAAGAACATCAGCGGCTTCTTCATCACCAACGGCAACATTTACTGGAAC
>JANMMH010000701.1:0-2217 GCA_031373055.1 Rubrivivax sp.
GGCCGACATCTTTGTCTCGGCCACCGGTAACTTGAGCGTTATCACGCGCAAGCACATGGCGGCGATGAAAGACCAGGCCATCGTCTGCAATATCGGCCACTTCGACAACGAGATCGACGTCGCGGCACTCGCCGACTGCACGTGGGACGAGATCAAGCCGCAGGTCGACCATGTCATCTTTCCCGATGGCAAGAGGATCATCCTGCTAGCCAAGGGCCGGCTAGTGAACCTGGGCTGCGGCACCGGCCACCCGAGTTTCGTGATGAGCTCGAGCTTCGCCAACCAGACCATCGCGCAGATCGAGCTCTACACGCAAAGTGCGAAGTACCAGGTCGGCAAGGTCTACGTGCTGCCCAAGCACCTGGACGAGAAGGTTGCGCGACTGCACTTGAAGAAAGTCGGCGCGGTGTTGACCGAGTTGAGCGACGCGCAGGCGGCCTACATCGGCGTGAGCAAACAGGGGCCGTACAAGGCCGACAGCTACCGCTACTGATGTCGCAGGCCCCTTGGGCGCATTGACGATGCGGCACGTTGGCGCCAAAATGGCGCCACACATCCAATTTGGAGCCAACGATGAGCCTCAACTTGTCCATCAAGGGCGTCCCAGAGAACGTGGCCGAGCGCCTGCGGGCGCGTGCCGAACGCAACCATCGCTCGCTGCAAGGCGAGCTGATGGCCATCATCGAGCGCGCGGCGGCGGATGCTGACGCGACTCCGGACACAAAGCACGACGTCAAGCGCGACCTCAAGCCCGAGCTCATGCGAGGGGCTGCGCAAGTGCCGCGTCGGCCCGTGGTCAGCCATCGCCAAGGGCACGTCAGCATCGAGCAAATTGCCGCCGAGCATCTTGCGCGTTATTCGCAGCCCTTCGAGGGCCTGCCACGTGCTGTGGACATCATCCGCAAGGACCGTGACTCACGATGAGTCAATCCCTGCGGCCGCTGTACGTGGCAGAGCCGTCCATGGCCCACGCCTTCCGGCCTGCGGCGGTGGTGGACAGCAGCGTCATGTGTTCAGCACTCTTCAACGAGCCCGAGGCTGCGCAGGCTTTCGCACAGATGGCCGGCAAGTCCTTGCTGGCGCCCCGGCTGCTGGGCTATGAAGTCATCAGCGTGGCGCTCAAGAAGTTGCGCCAAGGCGCGCCGAGCGAAGCAGTAGAGCGCGCGCTCGCGGACTATCTTCGCCATGCCATCGAGATCGTCGACCCGGCGCACGACGAGCAATTTGCGCTGGCCGCGCGCTACAGCTTGACGGGCTACGACGCCGCCTACCTGTGGCTGGCGGCCGAGCTGCGCGCGCCGCTGCTGACCTTTGACAAGAAGCTCGGGCTGGCGGCGAAAGCGCATCTGGAATCCCTGCCTTGAGACCAAGTGCTGGCGCGACGCTGTCGTCGCCAGCGAATGAACATCAGTCCGTGAAAGACCCGTCATGACCCAAGCCGTGCCCATCAGCTTCGAGTTTTTCCCGCCCAACACGCCCGTGGGCAGCGAAAAGCTCAGAACCGTGGTGCAAGAGCTCGGCGGCGTGAACCCCGAATTCTTCAGCGTCACTTACGGCGCCGGCGGCTCCACGCGTGAGAAAACACTGGCCACTGTGCGCGACATCGCCGCACTCGGCCATGAAGCCGCACCGCACTTGAGCTGCGTCGGCAGCACCGAGGACAGCATCGCGGAGATCCTGGCCACCTACCGCGCGCAAGGCATCCGCCGCCTGGTGGCCTTGCGCGGCGACCTGCCCAGCGGCACCGCCACGGCAGGCGACTTTCGCTACGCCAACGAGTTGATCGAGTTCATCCGCCGCACGCAGGGCGACGACTGGTTCATCGAAGTCGCGGCCTACCCTGAATACCATCCACAACAGCGTTATTCACGGCGAGACTTGGAGCACTTTGCAGCCAAGGTCAAGGCCGGCGCGACTTCGGCGATCACGCAGTTCTTCTTCCACGCGGTTGCCTAATGTCACATCGTCGACGAAGGGCGCGCGCTGGGTGTCAATGTGCCCAGCGTGCCGGGCATCATGCCCTTTCACAACTACGCCAAGATCGCGCAGTTCGCGGCGCGCGACGGCATCGAAATCCCGCGTTGGGTGGCTTTGAAGATGGAAGGCTTTATGGACGACACGGCGTCGATCCGCGCCTTTGGCGTCGACGTCGTGAGCAAGCTGTGCCAGCGGCTGATCGACGGCGGCGCGCCGGGGATCCACTTCTACACGTTGAAC
>JANMMH010000715.1:0-7949 GCA_031373055.1 Rubrivivax sp.
CGGCTGCCGATTCACTGCGCCCCCCAGTGGCCCAGCGCCACGACGATGGGTCGCAGTTGCTCACCGGCGTCGGTGAGGCTGTACTCCCAGACCTTGCCGACCGCACTGCGGCGCACGACACCGAATTCCTCAAGTCGCCGAAGCCGCTGCGACAGCAGACTGGTGGACATTCGCGGCACGCCGCGATGCAGGTCGTTGAAGCGCTTGCTGCCGCATAGCAACTCGCGCACGACGAGCGGTGTCCAGCGCTCGCACAACACCTCGGCGCTTCTAGCGACAGTGCAAAACTGACCGTAGGTGTTTTCCATCGCGTTGTTTCCTGGCGCTAAACGCTTCAGATTCTGGACTGGCCCGATCGCCCTGGCTCACGCAAGCTCCTCCTGTCGGGCCAAGCTGGCCAGGAGAGACACCATGACGAAGATCGCCATCGCGGCACGCTCTACAACAGCGTCGTGGTCATTGGCGCCGACGGCCAGGTGCAAAACCGGCATCGCAAGCTGATGCCGACCAACCCCGAGCGCATGGTGCATGCCTTGGGCGACGCCAGCGGCTTGCGTGTGGTCGACACGCCTGCCGGCCGCTTGGGCAGCCTCATCTGCTGGGAGAACTACATGCCCTTGGCGCGCTACGCGCTCTACGCCCAGGGCGTGGAGATCTACGTCGCGCCCACCTACGACAGCGGCGACGCCTGGCTCGCCACGATGCGCCACATTGCGCTCGAAGGGCGCTGCTGGGTCATTGGTAGCGGCACGGCGCTGCGTGCTGCGGACATCCCGCAGGACTTCCCGTCGCGCGCCCTGCTATTCCCGGACCCCGAGGAATGGATCAACGACGGCGACTCGGTGGTCGTCGACCCAACCGGCAAGGTCGTGGCGGGCCCCTTGCGCCGCGAGGCCGGCGTGTTGTATGCAGAGATCGACGTCGCGCGCGTGGCACCGTCACGCCGCACGCTCGACGTCGCCGGGCACTACGCGCGCGCCGACATCTTCGAGCTGCACGTGCACCGTGCACCGCGCGCCGGTCATACCGGTGCGCTTTGCGGATGGCTGAATGCCGCGCCACCACGGCCCGCAGGCGACGCGGGCCGGCGTATCGCCTACGCCTTTAGCTCAACACCCGGCCACGCACTTGCCGGCCGCATCAAACGACATCGTGCGCCCGCTCAGCGGCACGTGCACAGGCACCGTCACCGCGCGCATGAAGGTCTCGGTCTTGCTGCCCGCCACCACCTTGCCGGCCTGCGTGGCCACTTCATTGGCGTGCGAGGCGATCACCGCTGCGGGCTTCACGAGTTCGTTGATGACGTAGGCGGCCTCGCGCGGCCCGGTGGTGAAGCCGTCGCCGATGTTGATGACGGCCAGGCGCGCTTTGTAGTGGCCGCGCACCACGCGCTCCTGGTCGGCGGTGATGCCGGTGTCGCCCGAGAGGTAGACGACGAGGCCGTTGCTGAAGGTCAGGATGTAGCCGGTGGCGTCACCGACGTTGCCGGCAATGCCGGCTTCGCGCATGGCTTTACCGAGTTCGCCGCCGAAGTACTCGGGGTCCAGCCCGTTGCTGTGCAGCGCAGCCACGGTGGCGATGGCCACGCCGCCGACGCGCACGCTGCCGCCAAAGCGCGCCAGCATGGAATCCGCAGGATTGCCGCCCAGCGCGCGCAGCTTGCCGGCGAAGAAAGGCGGCATCTCGCTGCCCGTCACGATCTTGGATTTCTTGGCCAACGCGATGTTCACCGAGTTCGAATTTGGCATCGCCGAGACGGTGGTGTCGGGCGCGGCGCAGGTGCCCGAGTTGGGCTCTTTGTTGTGCGCATTGCCCAGGTGGTCGCCGTGCATGTGGCTGACCAGCACGACGTCAATCTTCCCCAGACGTGGGTCGTTGGCGCCCGCGACCGTGCGCCCGGCGTCATAGAGGATGCGGGTGCCGTTCGGGTCTTCAAAGATCAGCGCGCGGTCTTGCGGGCAGAACTCGCCCTCTTGGCCACCGAGCGGCGTGACCTTGACGTCGGCGGCCAGGGCGGCCTGGGCGATGAGGGCGGCGATGGCGCCCAGGGCGGCCAGGCGGACGGTGGTGCTCTTACTCATGCTGGCTCCTGTTGCAGTGGTGAATGCGTGACGGCCGGCACCGTACCACAGGGGTTTCGCGCCCGGTCGGCGCCGGGTTGTTGGGCGCGGGCGTGGCCGTTGCAGCACATGCAAACCGCCTCCACAAAGGCCCGCGACACGCCGCCAAGGGCCAAGTCTGAAACGGTCGATGGCAAACTAGCGTCGGGTCGCCGTCTTGCAGCGTACCTGTGTTGGACACAACACCACCGGGCTCAGGCGAAAATGCCCAGCATGCATGCCACCGACACCAACGCGATGAACGCGCAAGCCTTGAATTTGAAAGCGCTTTGGGGCGACGCTCCTGTGAGCCGCGTGCCCGGGCGCCTTTACACCGACGCTGAGCTCTACGCCGAAGAGCTGCAACGCTTTTTCTACCGCAGCCACTGGTGTTACGTCGGCCTGGACTGCGAAGTGCCTGCGCCGGGTGACTTCAAGCGCACGGTGGTGGGCGAGCGCAGCGTCATCATGGTGCGCGACCTAACGGGCGAAATACGCGTGCTGGAAAACCGCTGTGCGCACCGCGGCGTGGCCTTTTGCCGCGAGCGCCACGGCCGCGCGACCGACTTCACCTGCCCCTACCACCAGTGGAACTACGACCTGCAGGGCAACCTCAACGGCCTGCCTTTCCGGCGTGGCGTCAAGCAAGACGGCCTGGTGCACGGCGGCATGCCGGCCGACTTCAAGCTCGCTGAGCACGGCCTGACCAAGCTCAAGGTGGCCACGCGCGGTGGCGCGGTGTTCGCCAGTTTTGACCACGACATTGAAAGCTTCGAAGACTTTCTCGGCCCCGAGGTGCTGCACTACTTCGACCGCGTCTTCAACCCTGCGCGGCCCTTGAAGCTGCTGGGCTACAACCGCCAGCGCATCCCCGCCAACTGGAAGCTGATGCAAGAGAACATCAAGGACCCCTACCACCCGGGCCTGCTGCACACCTGGTTCGTCACGTTTGGCCTGTGGCGCGCCGACCAGAAGAGCCAGATGCTGATGGACCGCCACCATCGCCACGCCTGCATGGTGTCGCGCCGCAACGAAGGCGGTGGCGGTGAGGTGACCAAGGGTGTCACGAGCTTTCGCGCGCAGATGACGCTGCATGACGACCGTGTGCTCGACGTCGTGCCCGAAGACTGGTGGGGCGGGCCCAGCGTGGTGATGATGACCCTCTTCCCCAGTCTCATCATCCAGCAGCAGGTGAACTCGCTTTCTACCCGGCACATTCAGCCGGTGGCGCCTGGTGTCTTCGACTTTGTCTGGACGCACTTCGGATTTGCACACGACGATGAAGCGATGACACGCCGGCGCCTGCGCCAGGCCAACCTCTTCGGCCCGGCGGGTTATGTCTCGGCCGACGACGGCGAGGTCATCGCCTTCGCGCAGCAGGCCTTTGCGGCGCACCCTGAGGCGCGCACCGTGAGCGAGCTCGACGGCCTGGAGGTCAAGGCCACCGACCACATGGTCACCGAGACCTTGATCCGCGGCATGTACCGCTACTGGCAGCAGGTGATGCAAGCATGAAGCTGGACTTGGAGACCTGGCTGGCCGTGCAGGCCTTGATGGCCGACTACAGCGCAGCACTTGACAACGCCGAGCTCGCGCGCTGGCCCGACTTCTTCACCGAAGACGCGGTCTACAAGCTGCAATCGCGCGAGAATTTTGACCGCGGGCTGCCGCTGGCCACGCTGGCGTTTGAGAGCCGCGCCATGTTGCAAGACCGGGTCTACGCCGCCGCCGACACGATCTTTCACGACCCCTACTACCAGCGCCACATTGTCAGTGTGCCTCGCGTGTTAGCCATCGAAGACGCTGGCATACGCTGCGACACGAACTACGTCGTGCTGCGCACCAAACCCGACGCCATGCCCGAGGTGTTGAGCGTGGGCCGCTACCTCGACCACATCGTCGCCACCGAGGGCGGCCTGCGCTTCGCCCAGCGCCTGGCGATCTTCGACAACGATCTGGTCGCCAATTCGTTGATCTACCCCGTTTGACGTGAAGGAGCGACCATGACGGAGATCCATCGTGGCGGCTGCGCTTGCGGCGCCGTGCGCTACCAAGTGTGCGGCCAGCCTGGTGTGGTGACGGTGTGCCACTGCACCTTCTGCCAGCGCCGACTGGCCAGCGCATTCGCCGTGTTGGCCAGCTTTGCCGAGGACGCTGTCGAAGTCACCCAGGGCGAGCTGAGCGAGTGTGAACACCACTCTGACGTGAGCGGGCGCTGGTTGAAGATGAGCTTTTGCCCGCGCTGCGGCACCACGGTGTCGCATGTCAGCCAGCTGCGCCCGGGCATGCGCACGGTGGCTGCGGGCACCTTTGACGAACATGACTGGTACGCGGTGCAGCGCCACATTTGGGTGCAGTCCAAGCTGCCCTGGGTGGTGATACCGGACGGCGTGGCGCAGTTCGAGCAAGGCTTTGTGGCCGCGCCATGAACACGACGGCCCAACCGCAACGCGTGACCGACGAGCTGCGCACCTGGATCGTCGCGCAGGCCCAGGCCGGCTGCCGCCCCGAAGACGTGCTGGCCTCCATGCGCGCCAGCGGCTGGGCCGAAGACGTGGCCATCGCGGCGCTGGAAGCCACGCTGATGCAGCGGCTGCAAGAGATGGGCTTGCCCGTGCCCACCGTGCCGACGCCGTTGCCCGAGCCCAACCTCGCAGCGCAGCCCGCCGTCATTCACGCGCTGGACCGCGACGTGCAGGTGCTGAGCACGCTGCGCCTGCCGCGCGTGGTGGTCTTCGGCGGGCTCTTGTCGCACGAAGAATGTGACGGCCTGGTGGCCCTGTCGCGCACGCGACTGGCGCGCTCGGAAACCGTGGACAACCAGACCGGCGGCAGCGAAGTCAACGCCGCGCGCACCAGCGACGGCATGTTCTTCGAGCGCGGCGAGTTCGCGCTGATCGACACCATCGAGCGCCGCCTGGCTGCGCTGCTCAACTGGCCACTCGACCACGGCGAAGGCTTACAGGTGCTGCGCTATCGCAGTGGCGCCGAATACAGGCCGCACCACGACTACTTCGACCCGGCGCAGCCGGGGGCGGCGAGCATCCTGGCCAGGGGCGGCCAGCGCGTGGCCACCTTGATCATGTACCTGAGTTCGCCGGAACGCGGCGGCGGCACGGTATTCCCAGACGCTGGGCTTGAAGTCGCGCCCATCAAAGGCAACGCGGTGTTCTTTAGTTACGACCGTCCGCACCAGGGCACACGCACCTTGCACGGCGGCGCCCCGGTGTTGGCGGGTGAAAAGTGGGTCGCCACCAAGTGGCTGCGTGAAGGCGTGTTCGCCTGAAATCCTCGCCCCGGCCATGTCAACGCCCTGGCCTAAGCCCACGTTGTGATGGCGAGTTCGTATGACTCGCCCACTACTTCCAAGGACAACCCCATGAAGAACCTGCTCGCTCTGATCATCGCCACCGCCTTCGCTTCTGTCGCCGTGGCGCAGACCCCGGCTCCCGCGGCTGCCAAGCCCGCTGTGACCGCTGCCGCCGTTGCCCCCGTGGCCGCTGCCAAGGCTGACGCCGCCAAGCCCGAAGCCAAAGCTGAAGCCAAGCCGGCCGCCAAGAAGGTTGCCAAGAAGGCTGGCAAGAAGAAGGCCGCCAAGAAGGTTGCTTAAGCTGACAAGCTTCGATTGACAACAAAGCCCGGCATTGCCGGGCTTTGTCGCTTCTGGGCCGGCTCGCAGCTCAAACCTCAACCACCTCACCATGCTGCGGCACGCGCGTGGGCACACCCAGCTCGTCTCGCAAGCGCAGGCGCAAGACGTCGCTAGCGTCACTTTCACCGTGCACGATGAAGGCCTGCGTGGGCATGGGCTGCATGCGCCGCACCCAGTCCACCAGCTCACTGCGGTCGGCGTGGGCCGAGAAGCTTTGCAGGTGGCTCACGCTGGCCTGCACCGGCACGAGCTCGCCGTGGATCTTGACTTCACGCTCGCCGCTGATGAGCCGGGCGCCGCGGCTGCCGCCGACCTGGTAACCGGGGAACACGACGTGGTGGCGTGCGTCGGGCGCCATGGCCTTGAGGTGGTGCAGTACACGCCCACCCGTGGCCATGCCGCTGGCCGAGATGATGACGCTGGGGTAGCGCGAGCGAGACAAGCGCATCGACTGCGCCACCTCGGTGATGAGCCGCACGCCGGCTAGCAGGCCCTTCATCTCGCGCGCGGTGAGGCGCAGCAGTGCGGCGTGGCGCTGGTACAGCGCGGTGGCCTGCACGGCCATAGGGCTGTCCACAAAGATCGGCAGCTCATGCGGAATTTGCCCGGCCGCGCGCAGCCGCTGCAAGACCACCAGCAGCGCCTGCGTGCGGCCCACGGCGAAGGCCGGCATCAGCACCGAGCCACCACGTTGCACGGTCTCGCGAATGATCTGCCCCAGGCGCTCGCTGCTGTCGTCCACCGGGTGGTCGCGGTTGCCGTAGGTTGACTCGATGAGCAGCACACGGTGTTCGCCGACGAGGCCTTGCTGCGCTTCGGGCGGCGGCATCAAGAGGTCTTGTTGACGGCCGAGATCGCCTGAAAACACCAGGCATTCGCCGCCATGGCTCAAGCGCACCGAGCCCGCGCCGAGCAAGTGCCCGGCGGGCGTGAAGCTGGCGCTGACCTTGCCCAGCCGCAGCGTGCCTTTGGCCGGCACCACCACAAAACGCTCGATGGCTCGCAGCGCGTCGGCGCGCGTGTACAGCGGCAGCGCCTTCACGTGCTTCGAGTAGCCATAGCGGTTGGCGCGGCGCGCGTCTTCTTCCTGCAAATGGGCGCTGTCCAGCAGCAGCACCTCGGCCAGGTCTCGCGTGGCGGCGGTGGCGTAGATGGGGCCCGTGTAGCCGTGTTTGACGAGGGCCGGCAGGTAGCCGCAGTGGTCAAGATGGGCGTGGCTGAGCAGCACGGCGTCGGCCTCGAGCATGGCCTGCGGCGTCGGCGCCCAGTTGCGCTCGCGGTGTACCTTGAAGCCCTGAAAGAGGCCGCAGTCCAGCAAGATGCGCTGGCCGCCGATGTCGACCAAGTGGCGCGAGCCGGTGACGCTGTCGGCGGCACCCAGAAACTGGATCTTCATGCGCCCAGCTCCTGCAGTTCACCCGAGTTGACGATGCGTGTTCCTGGCGCAGCCTGGCGCAAGGCCGCACGCATGCCGCGCGCCACGGTCGTCGCGTGAATCGGACGCCAGGCTTTGGGCATCAAAGGCGCCAACGGTGCGGTGGCGGCGAGCATCAGGCGTTCACCCAGGCGCGCGGGCTGGCCCAGCGTGGCGCGGTCGCCCGCCAAGAGCGAGGGCCGCGCGATGACCAGGCTGCTGAATCCCAGCGCCGCGAGCGCGGCTTCCATCTCACCCTTGACGCGGCTGTAGAAGTTGCTGGATGTGGCGTCAGCCCCCAGCGACGAGACCACCGCCAGGCGCTGCACGCCACAGGCGCGGCAGGCACGCGCGAAGTGCAGCACGGCGTCAAAGTCAACGGCGCGAAAGGCTTGCTGCGAGCCGGCCACCTTGATCGTCGTGCCCAGCGCGCAATAGGCTTCGGCGGCCTTGGGCAACACCGGCAGCGTGGGGTAGTCGATGTTCAACCAGTGCAGCCCGGCTCGCGCGGCGGTTGCAGGCGGCGCGCGCCGCGCCAGCGCATGCACGGTGTGGCCAGCGTCAAGACTCTGCGCCACGAGCTCGCGGCCGATCAAGCCGGTGGCACCGGCCACGAGCACAGCATGGGTTGTCATCGCACTTTCTCCCCGCTAAGCAGTGGCGCAAGCCTAGCGCTTGGCCGGCATCGGCGCTTGCGCTTTGTCGTGTGCCGCGATGGTGGGCGGCTACTTCACCCAGGTATTGAGCTGGATGATGGGCAGCAGCACCGCCAGCACGATGAGCA
>JANMMH010000783.1:0-9197 GCA_031373055.1 Rubrivivax sp.
GCACGGCGCCCACGGCGATGATCTTCGTGCCTTGCAAAGACGGCATCTCGCACAACGAGATCGAAGACGCCAAGCCCGAGCACCTGGCCGCTGGCGCCACCGTGCTGATGCACGCCATGCTGTCGCGCGCGGGGCTGGCATGACGCTGCTGCGTACCTTGCCCGTTAGCGCCGCGGCCTTCGCGCCCTATGGCTGGGTGGCTGAGGCCAATGTCGAGCACAGCCGCGGAGGCCGCCTCATCAACGATGGCAGCAGCCTGCGCGTCGATGGCGTGGGCGAGCTTGCCCTCACGGCTGAGGGCGGCGCGCCGTGCATCGCCGTCTTTCGCGCCCAGCCACGCGATCCACGCGGTCCTTGGCGCGAGCTGGAGTGCCACCGCCTGGGCACGCAGACCTTTGTGCCGATGGGCGGGGCGGCTTACGTGATGCTGGTGGCGCTTGGCGAGACAGCGCCCGAGCCCGCTACGCTCGCCGCATTCATCGCTAGCGGCCAACAGGCGGTGACGCTGCGTGCCGGCACATGGCATCACGGGCTCATTGCGCCAAAAGGCGGCGACTTCGTCGTCATCGAGCGCAGTGCGAATCAGGTGGACTGCGAGCTGGCGACGCTGGCGGCTGCAGTCACCTTGGACGGCGTTGGCGGGCCTACCGGCTGAGCGGCTCGGCCAGTTTGCATGGACCTATCCGTTTCAAGATCGTCGCGCCAGGATGGCCATCAGTTTCCTTGGCAACTCGTAGGAGCGCTCGCGCGCGTTTTCGGGCGAGGCCAGGCAGGCTGCTAGGGGTAGTGCAGCGCCGGGCAGCGGTGTACCCTCCTGCGGGTCACCAGATGAATCAGGAGTACTCCATGCAAACGTCGATCACCCGCACCACTTTGGCCATCGTGGCCGTCTCGTTGCTGCTGGCCTCTTGTGGTGGTGGCGAGTTGGCCGGGCCCGATGCGGTGGCCGCCGGCGCGCGCGACTTTGCTGCCCGCGCGCAATCGGCGGCGACCGCGGGGACGCCGGCGCGCAAGCTAACACTCAGCATCAGGGCCAACGCGCCCGGCGACATGCCGCAAAGGTTCACTACCGTAGGCGCGAAAGAGTTGTTCGACTGGGCCGAGTACATCTACCCGACGCTGTTCCCCAAAGGCCCGCAGAACTTCCCGTTCAACTACCTGGGCACCAACTACACGATCCGCGCCTATCCCAACGGCAACTACCTGGGCCTGACGGATGGCGGCCTGGTCTACGGCCTGGGGCCGTTCACCGCCAACGTGCTGACGCCCTTCGGCAAGCTCAGCGACTATGTGGCGCAAGTGCAGGCCGATGAATGCAAGGTCTACCCGGGCAACTGCGACACGCCTGCGCCCACCGGCCCGATCAACGAATGCACGATGCCGGCGTCGACCGCGCTGGCCATCGGCAACCGGACCATCCTCAGCTACGAGACCGTTGGCGCCGGGTCGACGTCGACGATGAACATCGATTCGCTGGTCGATCAGAACACCACCTTCGAAGGGCAGAGCGTGGTGCGCATCTCGAGCACCGTGAGCATCGCGTCGATCGTTGCCGGCCAGACTTTCAGCTTCACCTCCAGGGACAAGAGCTACGAGCAGGTGGCCACCGGCGGCATGACCCGCATCGTCGGCGACGATTCCGAGTCCGTCAGCGGCGGCATCCTGTTCATGGGGCAGATCATCGGCGGCGTGACCACCAACAGCCGCACGGTCTACACCCCCGGCATGCTGAACAGCGAGTTCACGCTGGCATTGGGGCAAAGCTTGACCAAACGCACGACCTCGACCACCACGAGCACGAGTTCGATCAACCCGACGCCCGTGGTGGCGACCGGCACGCAGATCGAAACCCACACTTACGAGCGGCGCGAGAGTGTCACCGTGCGTGGCAAGACCTACGACACCTGCCGTTACCGCAACAGCGACGACGCGGGGAGCGTCACCACGCAGTGGATCATTGTCGGCAAGGGCGTCGGGGTGCGCATGGAGACCGTCAGTGGCGGCGTCACCAGCCTGACTGAGCTGGTCTCGGGAACGCTGAATGGGGTGCCGCTGTAGTCGCTTGCAAGGTCGGGGCCAGCGCGCGTGGACTGCGAGATGACGTGGCTGGCCGCTGCCGTCGCGTTGGCGGTGATTGCTAGGCCTGTTGGCTGATCAGCTCAGCCAGCCGCACCAAGCTGCGGTCGCTGCCCGGTGGCCCGAGCAGGCTGATGCCCAGTGGCGCGCCCAGACGTGTGGCCAGCGGCAGTGTCAACTGCGGGAAGCCGCTGAGCCCGGCGATGCACAGCATCTGGCTGGCGCGGTTGCGGTAGGCATCCAGACTGGACTCTTCGGCGCTGATGAGGGGCGCGACATCGGGCATGGTGGGCATCACGAGCACGCCGTCGCTGCCCAGCAACTCGCGCAGCACGGCGCGAAAGCGTTGGCGAAACAACTGCGCCTGCGCCACCTGCTCGTCGCTAACCAGCTTGGCCCAAGCCATGCGCTGCGCCACGACCGAGCCCAGCGGCGGCGCGAAGCGCTCGATCAAAGCGGCGTTCGTCGCCCAGGCTTCGCGCGCTTGCAAGTAGCGAAACTGCAAGAACATCGTCTCGAAGCTTTCCAGCACCACCGCGGCGGGGCGCGCCGGGCCGATAGCGGACTCGACCCTCGTGCGCGCAGGCGCCAAGGCGGCCAGCACTTCGGCGTCAAGCAAGGACCACACCTCCGTGGGCGCCAGCATTCGAGGCGCCGCAGGCAGCGGCTGCGCGTCTGGCCCCAGCAGCACATCGGCCACGCGCGCAAAGGTGCTCACGTCGCGCGCAAACCAGCCGCAGGTGTCGAAGCTGGGCGAGAGGTCTAACGCACCCTGTAAGCTGACTCGCCCATGGGTTGGCCGCAGGCCCACCAGGCCGCAGTGGCTGGCCGGTGCGCGCACGCTGCCGCCGGTGTCGGTGCCGAGCGCGAAGTCGCACAAGCGGTTGGAGACGGCCGAGGCCGAGCCTGAGGACGAGCCGCCGCTGATGCGCTCGGGCGCCGCGCCATTGATCGGCGAGCCGAAGTGCGCGTTCTGCCCGTTCATCGAATAGGCGAGCTCGTCGGTGATGGTCTTGCCGGCGAATCGTGCACCGGCGTCGAGCAACTTTTGCACCGTGGGCGCCGTGCGGGCCTTGATGCCCGACATCGCCAGGATGAAGGGCTGGCCGCCGCTGGTGGGGTAGCCGGCGACGTCGAACAAGTCCTTCACGCCGAGGTTCAAGCCCGACAATGGCCCGGTGCTGGCGCAGGGCACGGCCACGTCGGGGTAGGGCATGAAGGCGTGGGCGGGGTCGTGTAGCGGCATGGTGGACCTTCTCGTCAAGCAGGCAATGCGGTGGCGGCCGTGGCGTCGGTGCGCAAGCAGCGCGCGCGGTGGCCACCGTCCAGGTGCACCACCTGCGGTTGCGTGCTGCGGCAGGCGTCTTGAGCGAAGGTGCAGCGCTCGGCGAACGAACATCCCGGCGGCAGCGCGCTCAGGTCAGGCGGCGCCCCGGCGATGGTCTCCAGGCGGCTGCCTTTGGCCAGCGCGCCATGCGCGCGGCTCTTCAATAACGCCAAGGTGTAGGGGTGGCGCGGCGCGCGGATGAGAGTGCGCGCGGGGCCTTCTTCGACGATGCGCCCGGCGTACATCACGGCGATGCGGTCGGCCACTTCGGTAGCCGCGCCGATGTCGTGCGTGACGAAGATGACCGACAGGCCCATCTCGCGTTGCAGCTCACGCAGCAAAAGCAGGATCTGGATCTGCACGGTGGCGTCCAGCGCCGTGGTCGGCTCGTCGGCGAGCAGCAGCTGAGGCTTGCAGGCCAACGCCAGCGCGATCATGGCGCGCTGGCGCATGCCGCCGCTCATCTCATGCGGGTAGGCGTCGAGCCGGCGCTCGGGGCTGGGGATGCGCACGCGCTCGAAGAGTTGCAATGCGCGCTGGCGGGCATCGCTTGCGATGATGTTTTCGTGGCGGCGAATGCTCTCCACGATCTGCGCGCCCAGCGTGTACACCGGGTCGAGTGCCAGCAGCGGCTCCTGAAAAATCATCGACGCTGTTTTGCCGCGATACATCGCCAGCGCGCTTGGCGAGAGCGACAGCACGTCTTGCCCGCCCACCAACATCTGCCCGCCGATCTGCGTGCGTTTGGGCGCGTGCAGGCGCAGGAGTGAGCGCAGCGTGACGCTCTTGCCCGAGCCCGATTCACCGATGAGGGCCACCACTTCGCCGCGTTGCACCTGCAGGTCGACGCCACCCACCGCGTGCACGGGCCTGCGTCCGCCCGTGAAGGTGACGGTGAGGTTTCGGATGTCGACGTAGGGTGCAGCGGCTTCGCTCATGCCGCCTCCGCCTTCAGCGGCGCCGCCGTATGCCCACTCCCCGGCTCAAACATCAAACACGCCACCGGATGCGCGCCGCCACCCGCCGTCAACACCGGCACCCGCTTCGCGCACACCGCCTGCGCCATCGCGCAGCGCGGGTGGAAGCGGCAGCCGGCCGGCGGATTGATGGGGTTGGGCGGGTCGCCGGCCAGCGGCGGCACTTCGGTGCGGTGGTCGGGGTCCATGCTCGGGATGCTGCTCAGCAGCGCCTTCGTATACGGGTGGCGCGGGTCTTCAAAGAGCGCTTCACTCGCGCCGATTTCCACCACCTGCCCGAGGTACATCACCATCACGCGGTCGCTGATGAAGCGCACGACATTGAGGTCGTGGCTGATGAAGATGTAGGTCAGGCCGAACTCGTCTTTCAAGTCCAGCAGCAGGTTGAGCACCTGCGCTTCCACAGACTTGTCCAGCGCCGACACGGCTTCGTCGAGGATGATCAACCGCGGCTGAAGTGCTAACGCTCGAGCGATGTTGACACGCTGACGCTGGCCGCCCGAGAGTTCATGCGGGTAGCGCTCGGCGAAGCGCCTCGGCTCCAGGCCCACACGCGCGAGCAGGTCGCGCGCGCGTGCCACCGCCGCCGCGCGCGCCAAGCCGTGTACCTGCGGGCCGAAGGCGATGCTGTCTTCGATCGTCAAACGCGGGTTCAGGGATGCGTAGCTGTCCTGGAAGAACATCTGCGTCTGCCGGCGGTAGTCCTTCAGGCTCAGGTCGCGGCTGCCCACCGCCGCGCCGTCGAAGACGATCTCACCAGCGTTGGGGTTGATGAGCTGCATCAAGAGCCGCGCCGTCGTGCTCTTGCCGCAACCGCTTTCGCCCACCACGCCCAGCGTCTCGCCGGCAGTGACGTGGAAGCTCACGCCGTCCACCGCGCGCACCACGCCACCGCCTTTGCCGAAGACATCCTTCTTCAGCGGAAAGTGTTTGATCAGGCCGGACACCGTGAGTAGGGGCGCGGCACTCACTGCTTGATCTCCATCGCCGAGCGCAGCCCGTCTGACAGCAGGTTGAACGCGATCGAGGTGAAGAAAATCATCACCCCCGGCAGCGCGGCAATCCACGGTTGCACATAGATCGCTGTGCGCAGCGTATTGAGCATCAAGCCCCACTCAGGCTCGGGCGGCTTCACGCCCAGGCCCAGGAAGCTCAGGCCCGACGCCAGGATCATGCTCACCGCAATCAGGCTCGTGCTGTAAACGAAGATGGGCCCCAGCACATTGCCCAGCACGTGCACGCGCACGATGGTGTAGGCATTCGCGCCACTGGCGCGCGCCGCTTCCACAAAGTCGCGCGTGCGGATTTGCGTGGTCACACTCTCGGCCACGCGCGCAATCGGCGGGATGAAGACCACCGTCAAAGAGATCAGCGAATTGGTGATGCCCGCACCGAGCGCGCAGCTCAGCGCAATCGCCAGCAGCACCGACGGGAAGGCGTAGAACACGTCCACCGTGCGCATGATCACGGTGTTGATGGGGCCGCCCGCGTAGCCGGCCAGGATGCCGATGCCAGCACCCACGATGAAGGCGAAGATCACCGGCGTGATGCCCATGAAGAGGCTCAGGCGCGTGCCCACGATGAGGCGGCTGAGCATGTCGCGGCCGAGCTCGTCCGCACCCAACAGATAGCCCGGCGTGCCGATCGGCTTGAGCCGGTTGAGCATGCTTGAGCCGTAGGGATCGGCCGGCGCCAGCAGCGGGCCGAAGGCCGCGAGGATCAGCAGGAAAAGAATCATCACCGCCGCCACCAGCGCCACCGGGTCGCGCATGAAGCGCCGGCCCACCGTCTGCCAATAGCCGGGCGAGCGCTCCACAGTCAGCGCGGGCACTTTGGCGGGGTTGACGGCTACGTTCAGCATCACATCAACCCCGGGCTATGCGTGGATCGAGCAAGCTCTGCACGACGTCCACCACCAGGTTCAGCACCACAAAGAACATCGCCAGCACCAGGATCGTGCCCTGCAAGAGCGGCAGGTCGCGCTGGAAGATGGCGCTGTTGAGAAGGAAGCCGGCACCCGGCCACGAGAACACCGTCTCGATGAGGATGCTGCCGCCGAGCAAATAGCCCAGCTGCAAACCCATCACCGCCAGCGCCGTGGGCGCGGCGTTTTTCACCACGTGCATGAAGATGCCCAGGTCGGTCAGCCCCTTCGCGCGCAGGCCGACGATGAACTCTTGCGCCAGGATGTCGGCCACCAGCGCTCGCACCGTGCGCGCCACGATGCCCATGGGAATCACGCTCATGGTGATGGCCGGCAGCACCAGGTACTGCATGTGTTCCCAGTTCCAGCGCCAGTCGGCCGAACTGCCAGGGCCAGCACCGCTGGACGGCAGCCAGGGCAGCAGCACCGAGAAAGCGATGACCATCACCATGCCCAGCCAGTAGTGCGGCACGCTGACCCCCAGCACCGCCAGCATCGACGCGGCCTTGTCGACCCAGCTGTTCTGAAAGTAGCCGGCGACAAAACCGAAGAGCGCGCCAAACGCAAAGCCGATGAGCGTGGCAAACACCGCCAGCCGCAGGGTGTTGCCCACGGCCTTGATCACCTCATCCGCCACCGCGCGGCCGGTGGCGATGCTCGTGCCCAAGTCACCCTGCACCGCGCGCCAGACCCAGGACACAAACTGCTCCGGGTAGCTGCGATCGAACCCGTACAGCGTGCGCAGCTGCGCCTGCAATTCGCCCGAGGCGTCGGGCGGCAAGATCGACACCAGCGGGTCGCCCGGCGCCAAATGCACCAGCGCAAAGCACACCAGCGCCACACCCAGCATGATGGGCAGGGTGTAGAGCAGGCGGCGAAGTAGCAGGTTGATCAAGTGGCGCGGTCCATCAATCCATCGTCATGGTCGCAATGTCGATGAACCAGCTGCGCGGTTGAACGACGTTTTTGACCTTGGCTGTCATCGCACGTGGGCCCACGTCATGCGCGATCCAGACAAACGGCGCTTCTTCGACGATGCGCGCGTGCAGCTTGGCCAGCGCGGCGTCACGCCCCTTGTCGTCGAAGGTGTTGCGCGCGTCGGCGATCAACTTGTCGAACTCGGCGTTGCCGAAGTAGCCCCAGTTGTTCGAAACTGGCGGGAAGGCCTTGGTGCTGGTGAAGCGCACCATCGCGAAGAACGGGTCCATCGCGGCGTACGACACATTGATGGCGTTGGCACCATTGGCGGAAGGATCTTTGGCACCCTTGCGCCAGTTGGTGAAGAGGGTGTTCCATTCGATGACGTCGAACTGCACGTCAAAGCCGCAGGCTTTCAGGCTTTGCTGCACAAACTCGTTCATCGGCAGCGGCTGCATCTGGCCCGAGCCCGAGGCCGAAATCTGCACCTTGACCTTGAGCGGCTTGGCCGGCGTGTGGCCCGCTTCGGCCATCAGCTTGCTGCCCGCCGCCACGTCGTACTTGATCTCGAACTTGGGGTTGCCCCACCACGGGTGGCCGGGTGGCACGGTGCCCTGGGGCACGCCCATCATGCCGCCCAGCAGCTTGAGTAGCCCGGTGCGGTCAACACAAAGGTTAGCGGCCTGGCGCACGCGCTTGTCGAGCCACGGCGAGCCTTCGGCAAAACTCAGCTGCCAGGGCCAGACGTGCGGCTGCTGGTTGAAGTAAATCTTGTGGCCACGCTGGGTGATGGAGCCCATGGCGTCGGGCGAAGGTGCTTCGATCCAATCCACCTGGCCCGACAACAAGGCGGCTGTGCGCGCATTGGCTTCGGGCATGGGCAGCATCACCACGCGGTCGATCTTGGGCGTGCGCTTGGGGTCCCAGTAGGCTTTGTTGGCGGTGACTTCCAGACGCTCGCGCGAGACAAAGCGCGCCATCTTGAAGGGGCCCGTGCCCGAGGCGTCGGCGGCGAAGGAGATCCACGCGGCCTTGGCCTTGTCGGCGGGGGTGGCGCCGGGGGCGGCGTCCATCTTCTTCTGCCAATGCGCCGGGCTGGCCATGAAGAGGTTGGTCAGGTTCAGCGGCAAGAAGGCGTCGGGCTCGCTCGTGGTCAGCTCCACCGTCAGGTCGTCGATCTTGCGCGCGCTGCGCAGCGTGGGCATGCGCGATGCGGTCACACCCACCTGGCTGGCGTCGAAGTGCGGCGCGTCTTTGTCGAGCACCTTGCGCACGTTCCACACCACGGCGTCGGCGGTGAAGGCGCTGCCGTCGTGGAACTTCACGCCCGGGCGCAGCTTGAAGACCCATTTGGTCTTGTCTTTGGCGTCCACCGCCCAGCTCAAGGCCAGGCCCTGGATCAGCACGCTGGGCGCGTCGGCCTTGGACAGGTCCCAATGCGTCAGCGCGTCATACATCGGGATGCCGGTGAAGCGGTTGCCTTCGAAGCCTTGGTCTGGCTGACCCAGCGTGCGCGGGATGTCGGCCGCCGTCATGGCGATGCGCAGCACCTTTTCTTGCGACAGCGCGGGGGCGGCGGCGGCCAGGGCCAGCAGGCTGCTAACGCTGGCGATGAGCGTGCGCTTGAAGGCGACGTGGCGGGTGGGATGGTGGTGTTTCATCGGGGCTCCTCGTGGGTGGTCAGGAAAGTTCGCGGACGGTCGGGGACGTTCGGGACGTTCGAATGGGACGGCGCGGTGGGTCACTTGGCGCTGCGGGTCGCAGCTCTTTGTAGGGCGCAAACGCATCGCGCGGCAGGGCCACCGCCTTGGCCGACTCGGCCGCTTGCGGCGAAAGCGAACGCTCGATCTCATTGAGGTGGCGCTTCATCTCGGTGGCCGCTGCCGGCCCGCTGCGATCAAAGGCGTCAAGCAACTCGATGTGCCGGTGCGCCACGCAGGCCGGGCGCTGGCCCGAGGTGTACGTGGCCATCAGC
>JANMMH010000803.1:0-5460 GCA_031373055.1 Rubrivivax sp.
GCGAGCTCGATGGCCGCGGGCAGCAACACCGCAGCACTCGACTTCGATTCGGTGCAGCGCGGCAACCCCGAGATCGAACGCCGCGCGCAAGAGGTCATCAACCATTGCTGGGGCTTGAGCGAGCTGAACCCGGTGCTGGCCATCCACGACGTGGGCGCCGGCGGCTTGAGCAACGCCTTCCCCGAGCTCGTCGACGGTGCGCAGCGTGGTGCCGTGTTCGACTTGCGCCGCGTGCCGCTGGAAGAGAGCGGCCTGGCACCGAAAGAGGTGTGGTGCAACGAAAGCCAAGAGCGCTACGTGCTGGCCCTCAACCCCGACCTGCTGCCACTCTTCACGCAGATGTGCGAGCGCGAGCGCTGCCCGTTTTCGGTGGTGGGTGTCGCCACTGAGGCGCGTGCGCTCGTGCTCGAAGACGGCGCTGGCGGTGCGCGCGCCATCGACATGCCGATGGAAGTACTGCTGGGCAAGACGCCGCGCATGCACCGCGACGTGGCGCGTGTGGCACGCAGCGCGCCGGCGCTGGACCTCGCCGGCGTCACGCTGGAGCAAGTCGCGCGTGACGTGCTGCGCCACCCCACCGTGGCCAGCAAACGTTTCCTCATCACCATTGGTGACCGCACCGTGGGGGGGCTGAGCCATCGCGACCAGATGGTCGGCCCGTGGCAGGTGCCGGTGGCCGATTGCGCCGTGACGCTGGCTGACTTCCACGGCTTTGCTGGGGAGGCCATGAGCCTGGGCGAGCGCACGCCGCTGGCCACCCTGGACGCGCCGGCGTCGGGGCGCATGGCGGTGGCCGAGGCCATCACGAATTTGCTGGCCGCGCCCATCGACTTGCAGCGTGTGAAGCTCAGCTGCAACTGGATGGCAGCCTGCGGCGAGGCCGGCGAGGACGCTGCGCTCTATGAAACGGTGAAGGCCGTGGGCATGGAACTGTGCCCGGCGCTGGGCATCGGCGTGCCGGTGGGCAAAGACTCGCTGTCGATGTGCACACGCTGGCGCGACGGCGTGCTAACTCGCCAAGTAACTGCACCCGTGTCGCTCATCGTCACGGCTTTTGCCTCGCTGGCCGATGTACGCGGCACGCTCACGCCGCAGCTGCAGGCGGGTGACACCACGCTGATCCTGATCGACCTCGGCCAGGGTCGGCGCCGCTTGGGCGGCTCGATGCTGGCCCAGGTGATCGGCCAGTTTGGCGACGTCGTGCCCGACCTCGACGACCCGGCGCTGCTGCTGGCCCTGGTGCGCGCTATCAACGATCTGCGCAGGCGTGGCCTGCTGCTGGCCTACCATGACCGCAGTGACGGCGGCCTGTGGGCGACGGTCTGCGAGATGGCCTTCGCCGGCCACCTGGGCGTGAGCTTGAACGTCGACATGCTCGTCACCGACGGCGACGGTGTGAGCGACAGCCGCGCCGACCACGGCGACGCCAAAAACTGGGCCGGCCAGGTGAGCCTGCGGCGCCACGAGCTCACACTCGCCGCACTCTTCAACGAAGAGCTGGGCGCCGTGATCCAGGTCGCCACCAGCGAGCGCGACACGGTGATGGCCTGCCTGCGCACGCACGGCCTGTCGCGCCACGCGCATGCGATCGGCAAGCCCAATGCGCGCGGTGTGGTGGAGGTTTGGCGTGACGCCAAGTCAGTCTTCAGCGCACCCTTGCGCGATTTGCAGCAGCAATGGGATGAGGTCAGCTGGCGCATCGCACGTGGGCGCGACAACCCGGCCGCGGCCGACATGGAACACGCGGCCGCGGCCGAGTCCGCCGACCCGGGTCTGCACTGGCATCTGACTTTCGACGCCACGCAAGACGTCGCCGCGCCGTATCTCGCACTCAAGCGCCCAGCGGTGGCCATCCTGCGCGAGCAAGGCGTGAATTCGCACATCGAGATGAGCTACGCCATGGCGCAAGCCGGCTTCGATACTTTCGACGTGCACATGAGCGACTTGCAGAGTGGCCGCGCACGGCTGAATCAGTTTCAAGCCATGGTCGCTTGCGGCGGCTTCAGTTACGGCGACACCCTGGGCGCGGGTGAAGGCTGGGCGCGTTCCATCCTCTTCAACCCGGCGCTGGCCGAGCAGTTCGCCGCCTTCTTTAACCGCCAAGATACGTTGACACTGGGTGTGTGCAACGGCTGCCAGATGCTCGCCGCGCTTTCGCCCATCCTGCCCGGCACGGCGGCCTGGCCACGCTTCACACGCAACCAAAGCGAGCAGTTCGAAGCGCGCTTGTCGCTGGTGGAAGTGCTGGACAGCCCGAGTGCTTTCTTCACCGGCATGGCCGGCACGCGGCTGCCCATTGCGGTGGCGCATGGCGAAGGGTTTGCCGACTTCTCGCAACGTGGTGACGCAGCGACCGTCAAGCGCGCCATGCGTTTTGTCGACCACCATGGCCAGCCCACCGAGGCCTACCCTTTCAACCCCAACGGCAGCGCGCAGGGGCTGACGGCCGTGACGAGTGATGACGGCCGCATCACCGCGCTCATGCCGCACCCCGAGCGTGTGCTGCGCAATGTGCAGATGAGCTGGAGCGCGGGCGACATCAACGACCTGAGCCCCTGGGTGCGCATGTTCGCCAACGCACGGCGCTGGGTGGCGCAGGCCTGAGCGCACGGGGCTTGGATCCCCCGCCAGAGGGATAGCCACACGGCGAGCGCCGCGCGAGCATCGCGCTGCCTGATCAAGCGGCCCCGTTCATCCTGGCCAGGGGTGCCACAGCGGAGGCGAAAGGGAAATGCGCGATGCAATTCGCTGAAGTCAATGAAGGTGACTACCGCATCTACGCCGGTGCGCTTGAAGCGCCGGCTGGTGGCGGTTACATCGCCGCGCTGGTGGTCAAGCACCACGCCGGCAGCACCACAGGCCACGCTGCCACTGCGCCGATTTACCGTGACGACAGTGTGGCTTGCGGCTACCGCTGGCCGTCACCAACCGAGGCCATCACCTATGCCTTGGCGCGTGGGCGCGAGGTCGTGCGCCGCCAGGCCCGCGAAGCGCTCTGCGCGTCCGCCGCGCGCGCTTGACGTTGCGGCGCCGGCCGCGCGCGCATGACGCTTTGGCCGCCGCAGCTCAGCGCTGCCTGCGGGCCGGCGCGCGCTTCTTGACGGGTGTTTTGGCGCTCGGCTTGGCCGACGCTCGTGTCGCGCCCCTTGCCGCACTCTTGCCTGAGGCTTGCGGCAAGGCCAGCTTGACGACCTGTCCCGCAGCAAACGCGGCCGCCGGGGCGACGCCATTCATGGCCGCAACCTGCGTGGTCTTCAGGCCATAACGCCGAGCCAGCGCTGACACGGTTTCCCCTTGTTTGCCGATGCGCACGCTGACCAGGCGCGGGGGCCGCGCTTCGGGAGCCAGCTCCATGGTGGCGTGATCAGCAATGTGCCCAGCAACATTCGTCACCGCGCCGGCAGCACGCGGCACAAGCAAGGTCGACCCAACACGCACGAGCATGCGTTCGGGGATGTGGTTGACCTCACGCAGCTGCGTCTCGGGCATGCCCACAAGCTTGGCCGCTTCGGCCGGTTGGAGCGTGCGTGGTGCGACCCAGGCCGTCCAGCTGGCGCGGCTGCCAAGGTGCTTGTCCAGGCTTCGTAGGAACTGGTTGGCGTGGTCGTACGGCAGCAGCACCTGCGGCGTGCCGGCGGCCAGGATCACGGGCTTGTTGAGTTGGGGGTTGAGCTGCTGAAAGGCGTCCAGGCCCAAACCGGCCAGGCGCGCCACCAGTGCCACGTCGATGTCATGTTCGATCGCCACCGAGACGAAGTAGGGGTGGTTGCCCAGCGGTGTCAGCGTCAGTCCGAAGTTAGCTGGCTGCGCGATCAGGTTCTTCATGGCCTGCAACTTGGGCACGTAGTTGCGGGTCTCGTCGGGCATCTTCAGGCTGGCGTAGTCGGTGGCCAGCCGCGCGCGGCTGTTGGCGTCGATGGCGCGCTGCACATTGCCCTGGCCCCAGTTGTAGGCCGCCAGCGCCAGGTGCCAGTCGCCAAAGCGTTTGTGCAGACGCGCCAGGTAATCGAGCGCGGCGCGCGTTGAAGCCAACACGTCGCGGCGGTCATCGCGAAAGACGTTCTGCCGCAGCTCAAAGTCTTTGCCCGTGGCCGGCATGAACTGCCACATGCCCGAGGCGCGGGCACGTGACATGGCTTGCGGGTCGAAGGCGCTCTCGATAAAGGGCAGCAGCGCCAGTTCCATGGGCATCTCGCGGCGCTGCAACTCTTCAACGATGTGAAAGAGGTAGCGCGCGCCGCGATCGGTCATGCGCTTCAAGTAGTCGGCCCGCGTGGCGTAGTACTGCTCCCACTTCTGTACTTGCGGGCGCAGCGGCTCCGCGCTGAGATCGGGCATGGCGAAGCCATCGCGCACGCGCTGCCACAGGTCGGAGGAGGCAGCGTCGTCGCCGGGGTCCAGGCGCACGCGCGCTGGCTTGGGGCCCATGACCGCCGTGGCTTCCAGCGGCACTTCGGCAAGCGCGGTGCGTGGCGCGGCGGACTCGGGTTTTGTCGCTGGCGCCGGCGCAGTCGGCGCGACTGTTGCGATTGGTGCTGGCACCAGCACGGGCGGTGCTGTCGCACAGGCACCGAGCATGCTGGCCGTCGCCCACACGGCAAGGGCTCTCGTCAGCGGCCGACGAAGCCATCGCACAATGCAGTCATCAGTGGGGTCGAGGTTCGCGGGCGGGGCCATCAGGGTCATGACACGGGACGGGTCAATTATAGAGTTGGGGTCGTGGCTGAACTCGGCGCCGGGCCGCTATGTGCTGGGCTGGGAGCAGGCACGCTTGGATCAAGCCGTGGCCGACGCCTTCGGCTTTCATGCCTTGCAGCTGGGCTTGCCAGAGATCGAAGGCCTGCGCGCCAACCGCATGCCCAACCGCTGGGTTGCCACCGAGGGTGCGGCGACACCGCGTAATTTGGACGTTAGCAGCCTGCCAGCCTCATCGTCACCACCGGCGCCGCTGTCGCTCCACTGCGAATACGACGCCTTGCCTTTCCCGGCCGCCAGCATCGACCTCGTGGTGATGCCGCACACCCTGGAGCTCGCGCGCGACGCGCACCTCACGCTGCGCGAGGTTGAACGTGTGTTGGTGCCTGAGGGCCGCCTGGTCATCACCGGCTTCAACCCCGCCAGCCTGTGGGGTTTGCGCCAGCGCGCGGGCCATCTCAAGCGTGGCGTGGGCTTGGCGCGCACCCAGGGGCTGTACCTGCCAAGCAGCGGTGACCTCATCGGCTACTGGCGTTTGCGCGACTGGCTGCGGCTGCTGGGCTTCGAGCTCGAAGGCGGGCGCTTTGGCTGCTACCGGCCACCCGTCAAGTCCGAAGCCTGGTTGCAGCGCTACGCCTGGGCCGATGCGCTGGGCGACCGCTGGTGGCCGGTGCTGGGTGCGGCCTACATGCTCACCGCCGTCAAGCGCGTGCGTGGCATGCGCCTGGTGGGTCTCTTGCCGCGCGAGCGCCGGCTTGCCAAGGC
>JANMMH010000844.1:0-6358 GCA_031373055.1 Rubrivivax sp.
TGTTTGTAGAACTCCTGGTACTGCGCATCGGTCACGTCGCTCTTGGGCCGCGACCAAAGTGCTGCGGCCTTGTTCACCGTCTCCCACTCATCCGTGGTGACCTGCTTCTTTTGCTCTTCGTCCCAGCTCTCTTTGCGCATCAAGATGGGCAGCGAGATGTGGTCGGAATACTTCGAGATGATCGACTTCAGCTTCCACGCCGAGAGGAATTCTTCTTCGCCTTCACGCAGGTGCAGCGTGACCTCGGTGCCGCGCTCGGTGCGGGTGATGGCCTCGACTTCGAATTCGCCGGCACCTTCACTGGACCAGCGCACCCCTTGATCGACAGGCAGCCCGGCCCGGCGTGTCTCCACCGTGATGCGGTCGGCCACGATGAAGCCCGAATAAAAGCCCACGCCGAATTGGCCGATGAGGTTGGCGTCCTTCTTCTGCTCGCCTTCAAGCTTGGCCATGAACTCGCGCGTGCCGCTCTTGGCGATGGTGCCCAGGTGCGCCACGGCTTCGTCGGCACTCATGCCGATGCCGTTGTCGCGGATGCTCACGGTTTTCTTCTCGGCGTCGAACGACACCTGCACCTTGAGCTCGGGCGCGTCTTCAAAGAGCGCGGGCGTGTCCAGCGCTTCAAAGCGCAGCTTGTCGCAGGCGTCGGAAGCGTTGGAGACCAGCTCGCGCAAGAAGATCTCTTTGTTCGAGTACAGCGAGTGGGTCACGAGGTGCAGGATCTGCTTGACCTCGGCCTGGAATGAAAGGGTTTGCTTGTCCATCTTCGTGGGTGGCTACAGGTTGGGGTGGGATGTGGGGAAGAAAGAGGAGCAGCACCAAAGCGCTGCGGACGCCTGCCACACGATGGGGGCAGGCAGGGCCGTTTTCAAGGGCGGCGCATTCTCGCCGCGCCGGCCCGTGGGCCGATCAGGCCGGTGCCGAACGCAGCGCGTAGACCTTGCCGGCGAGGAACAGGTACTCCACGCGCAACACCGCGTCGCCCTTCTCGCCAGCGAACGCGAAACCGATCACCGCCAGCGTATCGCCCGCCTTGATGACGGGCACCTGCCAGGCTTCCATGCGCGTGAGCGGCGCGAGCTCGATCTCCCAGCGACGCTCTTTGCGCGTGGGCAGCGTGGTGGCCTTCAGGATCGCCGCCGCATCCACCGGCGCGGTCTGCCGCGGCAACTCGCGCCGTGCCAGATCGGCGGGCAAGGCCAGGTCGACGCGCGGCTCCAGCATCAGCTCGGCATGCGGGTTGCGCCAGGCCACGCTGAGCGCTTTGCCTTCCAGCCACAGTGGCCGGCTCTGGTCAAAACTGCTCCAGCCGTGATGGGCAAAAGCGCTGGGCACAGCCAGCAGTGCAGTGGCAGACAAGACGGTTCTTCGGTCCATGGTGAGCCTCAGCGATAAGCAATGAAACGGCCGCAGATGATGACGCCAATCCAAAGCCCCAAAGAGAGCGCGGACTGCGCGCGGGCCACGCCGTCGGCGCGCGTGATGCCGCCACGCGCGTGGAACATCGCCGCGTTGGTGCCGGCCAGCACCAGCACCACCATCTTGATGACGAAGAAGCGATTGGCCAGCAATTCATTGGGCTGCGTGGCAAACATCGTCAGGCCCGAGAGTGCGGCCAGGCCAAAACCCAGCAGCGAAAGGGGCAATGCCAGCCGCGCCAGCGCCGGCAAAGGCAGCGCCTTGCCCATGCCAAACAAACGCAGCTCAAATAGCACCAGGTTGCCCAGCAAGAGCGCAATGCCGACGATGTGTACGACCTCCAGCGCCAGATAGGCCCAGGGGTTCGCGGCCAGGCTGGTGAGTGCCGGCAGGTTGATTGCGGCGGCGGTGGGCGGCATGCCCAAACCATAGCATTCGCCCCATGGGGCCGAGTGCGCCACTCCTAGAATCGCGCGCCATGCACATTCACATCCTTGGCATTTGCGGCACCTTCATGGGGGGCCTGGCCGCCCTGGCGCGCGAGGCCGGGCACCGGGTGACGGGCTGCGACGCCGAGGTCTACCCTCCGATGAGCGAGCAGCTGCGCGCGCTCGACATCGAGCTCGTCGAAGGCTTCGACGCAGCACAGATGTCGCTCAAGGCCGACCAGTACGTCATCGGCAACGTCATCAAGCGCGGCAACCCCTTGATGGAAGCCGTGCTCGACGCCGGCGCGCGCTACACCAGCGGCCCGCAGTGGCTGGCCGAGCATGTACTGCAGGGTCGCCATGTGCTCGCCGTGGCGGGCACGCATGGCAAAACCACCACCACGTCGATGCTGGCCTGGATGCTGGAGTGCGCAGGCCTGGCGCCGGGCTTTTTGGTCGGCGGCGTGCCGCAAAACTTTGGCGTTTCGGCGCGCACGGGCCGTGGCACGCACTTCGTCATCGAGGCCGACGAGTACGACACCGCGCTCTTTGACAAGCGCGCCAAGTTCGTGCACTACCGCCCACGCACGGCCATCCTGAATAACCTCGAACATGATCATGCTGACATCTACCCCGACCTGGCCGCCATCGAGACCCAGTTCCACCATCTCGTGCGCACGCTGGCGTCTACCGGCCGGCTGATCGTCAACGCACGCGACGAAGCCTTGCAGCGCGTCTTGCAGCGCGGCTGCTGGAGCGAGGTGCAGCGCTTTGGCGCGCGCCGCGAAGAGCCGGGCGGCCTGCGCGCGCGTGGCGAGCCGCATGCCTTTGATGTGCTGCGCGGCAGCATGAAGATCGGCCGCGTGGACTGGGCGCTCTTGGGCGAACACAACCAGCTCAACGCGCTCGCGGCCATCGCCGCGGCAGAGCATGTCGGCGTGGCGCCTGACGCTGCGGCCGCATCACTCAAGACCTTTCAGAACGTCAAACGCCGGCTCGAATTGCGCGGTGAGGTGGCAGGCGTGAAGGTCTACGACGACTTCGCCCACCACCCCACCGCCATGCGCAGCACCGTGAACGGACTGCGCCGCAAGCTCAGTGCGCACGAGCGCATCCTGGCCGTCTTCGAGCCACGCTCCAACACCATGAAGCTCGGCACGATCAAGGCGCAACTGCCCTGGGCGCTGGAAGAAGCCGACTTGAGTTTTTGCCTGCAAGGCGACTACGGCTGGAGCGCACGCGAGGCCTTGGCGCCGATGGGTAGTGCGGCCGTCGTGGCCGACAGCGTCGAAGCGCTCGTGCTTGAGATCGCCCGCGCCGCGCGCCCCGGCGACCATGTGCTGGCCATGAGCAATGGCAGCTTTGGTGGCATCCATGCCAAGCTGCTCGAAGCCTTGAAAGCACGCGCCGGGTGAGCACGGCGCCCAGCCATCTGCTGTACCTGCACGGCTTTCGCTCTTCGCCCAAGTCCTTCAAGGCCGAGCGCTTGCGCAGCTGGCTGGCGACACATCATCCGGAGTTGCACTGGTGGTGCCCGCAGCTGCCGCCCTCACCGCGCGAGGCGATGGGGCTGGTGCCGAACGGCATTGCCGACTGGCCGCGTGAGCACATGGCCGTGGTGGGCAGTTCACTCGGCGGCTTCTACGCCAGCTGCGTGACTGAAGTCACCGGCTGTCCCGCCGTCGTAATGAACCCTGCCGTGAACCCGGCGCGTGACCTCGCGGCCTACATTGGCGAGCAAACCGCCTTCCACGACGCCAGCCAGGGCTTCTTCTTCCGCGCCGAATTTGTCAGCGAGCTTGTCGAGTTAGCACCGGCGCAGTTCACGCACCCCGAACGTACGCTGGCCATCATCGCCAAGGGCGACGAGCTGCTGAGCTGGCAGGAAATGGCGGCGCGCTACGCTGGCGCGCAGCAACTCATCATCGATGGCGGCGACCACGCGCTGTCGGACTTTGACCAGCACTTGCCAGTGCTGCTGGCGCATCTGAATCTGAACCCATGAGACTCCAAAACAAGGTTTGCATCGTCACTGGCGCCGCCCAAGGCATCGGGGCCGCCACCGCCGAAAAGTTCGCGCGTGAAGGCGCCATCGTCGTCGTCTGCGACCGTCGTGTTGGGGCCATCGCCACGGTCGTCGCGCGCTGCCAGACCCACGGCGCGCAAGCCGCAGGCTTCGTCGTCGACGTGACCCAGCGCGCACACATCGATGCGATGGTCAGCGCCGTGCGCGAGCGTTTTGGCCGCATCGATGTGCTCGTGAACAACGCCGGCATCACGCAAGACGCGCGCTTAGTGAAGATGAGCGAAGCGCAGTTCGACGCCGTCATCGACGTCAACCTCAAAGGCGTGTTCCACGTCTCGCAAGCCGTCGCACCGACCATGATCGAACAAGGCGCGGGCGTGATCCTCAACGCCAGCAGCGTGGTCGGCATCTACGGCAACTTTGGCCAGACCAACTACGCCGCCAGCAAGTTCGGCGTGATCGGTTTCACCAAGACCTGGAGCCGCGAGCTTGGGCCCAAGGGCGTGCGCGTCAACGCCGTGGCGCCGGGCTTTATCGAGACGCCGATCCTCAATTCCATCCCCGACAAGGTCTTGCAGCACATGCGCGAGCAGGTGCCGATGCAGCGCCTGGGCCGGCCTGAAGAGATCGCCAACGTCTACGCCTTTCTCGCCAGCGACGAAGCCAGCTACATCAACGGCGCGGTGATCGAAGTCAGTGGTGGCATGACGGTCTGAGCGCCGGTCTGAACACCCAAGCCCTGCGGCGACAATGCCCGCCATGTATGCACTGTTCGATGACGCCGGCCGCTTTTACGCCGGCCGTGTGATGGCCGAGGCCGAGGCCTCGTTGCAAGTGGAGCTCGATTCGGGCAAGCGCGTGAAGGTCAAAGCGGCCAACGTGATGCTCAAGTTCGACAAGCCCGCACCCGCCGAGTTCATGAGTGCGGCGGCTGCGTTGGCGCAACAGATCGATCTCGACCTGGCTTGGGAATTCGCGCCCGAGGCCGAGTTCGGTTTTGCCGATCTCGCGCGTGACTACTTCGAGGCCAGCGCCGGGCCCGAAAAGCAAGCCGCCGCGTTGATGCGGCTGTTCGACGCGCCGCATTACTTTCGCCGCCTGGGCAAAGGCATGTTCAAGAAGGCGCCGGAAGATATCGTCAAGGCCGCCTTGCTCGGCATCGAGCGCAAGAAGCAAATCGCCGCGCAAATCGAAGCCTGGGCCGGCGAACTGGTGGCCGGGCGCTGTCCCGACACGGTCCGCGAGCAGCTCTTTCGCATCCTCTTCAGGCCCGACAAAAACGGCGCCGAGTACAAGGCCGTGGTCGACGCCGCCAAGCGCTCGCAGCGAGCGCCGCTGGACTTGCTCAAGGCTGCCGGTGCCATCACCAGCCCCTACCAATTCCACTGGAAGCGCTTCTTGTTCGAGCAGTTCGGGCAAGGTGTGGGCTTCCCGACGCTGACGGCGCCGCCGGTGCTTGACGATCTGCCGCTGGCGCCAGTGCAGGCCTTTTCCATCGACGACTCGGCCACGACGGAGATCGACGACGCGCTCTCGGTGCATGGCCTGGGCAGCGGCACCGTCACCTTCGGCATTCACATCGCCGCACCCGCACTGGCCTTTGCGCCCGACTCCGCGCTGGACCGCGTGGCGCGCGAGCGGCTGTCCACCGTCTACATGCCGGGCTGGAAGATCACGATGCTGCCCGACGCGGTGGTGCAGACCTACACGCTCACGGCAGGCCGTGACTGCCCTGCTATCAGCCTGTACGTCTTACTCGACGAGCTAACGCTTGAAGTGCGCGCCAGCGAAACACGCATCGAGCGTGTACCCATAGCCGCCAACCTGCGCCACGACCAGCTCGACGCGGTGGTCACCGAAGACAGCCTGATCGGCCGCGCGAGTGCCGACTACGCCTTCGCGAGCGAGCTGGCGTTTGCCTTCCGACTGGCGCAGGCACTCAAGGCCAAACGCGAAGTCGTGCGTGGCAAGCCAGAAACCTTTAATCGGCCGGACTACAACTTCAAGCTCGTCGCGAACGCTGGCAACAACGACGGCCCACCCAATGGCGACGAGCAGGTGAGCATCAGCACGCGCAAACGCGGCGCGCCGCTGGACCTGATCGTGGCCGAGGCCATGATCCTGGCCAACAGCACCTGGGGTGGCTGGATCGCCGAGCGCTCCGTGCCCGGCATCTACCGCAGCCAGGCCAGCATGGCGCCGGGCATCAAGGTGAAGATGGGTACACGCCCCGCGCCGCACGCCGGCATGGGCGTGGCGCAATACACCTGGGCGACATCGCCACTGCGTCGCTATGTCGACCTGGTCAACCAGTGGCAGATCATTGCCTGCGTGCGCCACGGCAAGACGGCCGCGCTGGCGGCACCGTTTCGCGCCAAGGACACGGCGCTGTTCACCATCATCGCCAGCTTCGACGCTGCTTACAGCGCTTACAACGACTTCCAGCAAGGCATCGAGCGCTACTGGACATTGCGTTGGCTGGAAC
>JANMMH010000041.1:0-2449 GCA_031373055.1 Rubrivivax sp.
ATGCATCAAGAGTGGATCACGCAGCTCAACCGCGTGGCGGCACTGCTGGGGGAGCGCGTGGCCAGGCGCATGCTGGTGTATGGCGGCGACATGCGCGGCGCGTGGAGCGGGGTTGAGCTGGCGGGTTTGCGCTAACGCCCAAGTCGACCGCAGCTTGCGGTTCACCTGCCTCGACGTCGGGTCCAAGCTCGTCAGGCCTGACTTAGCAAACTGCCCAGCCGTTCGCGCACGGCCGTGGTGTGCACGGGCAGCACGATCACGTCACCGGGCTGTGCCCATTGCAGCAGCAGCATCGCGGCGGCTTCTTCGTCGGGCACGATCTCGATGCACGAGGCGTTCAGACCGGCTTGCACCAGGCTGCTTTGAAGCAGCGCGGGCAGCTCGCCGAGCGCGCGGCCGCGCAGCATGCCGGGCAGCTCTTTGATCACCACCCGGTCGGGCTGTGCCAGTGCTGCCACGCGTGCGAGCTCCACGATGGCGTCGTCCGCGCGGTTGCCAGCTTGGCCCAGCAGCAGGCCCAGACGCCGGGGCGCTAACGCGTTAGCAACGCGCAGCAGCTGCGCCAGCCCGTCGGGGTTGTGCGCGTAGTCCACCAATACGGTGGCGCCGCGCCAGGGCCAGCGCTCCAGGCGCCCGGGGTTGTCACTCGGCTGGGCGCCGAAGCTGGCGAGTGCCGCACGGATGGCCGTGATGGGCAGGCCCAGGGCATGCGCCGCCAGTGCGGCAGCAGCTGCGTTGGCGATGTTGTGGCGCGCTGCCGCTTGCAGCGTCATAGGCATGACGGCCACGGCGCCGAGATCGTGCTGCGTGGCGCCGTCAAAGAGCTGCAAGTGGCCGGCGCTAACGCCACAGGTACGACCACCCGCGCGACGCCATGCTTGCAGGTGCGGGTGCTCCGCGTCCAACGCGAAGAGCGCATCGCGCGCTGCCGCCGCCATCCCTGCATGCGGCAGGCGCTGCGCAGCAGCCATCAGTAACTCGTCTTCACCATTGAGCACCAGCGTGCCGCCTTGATGCAGCGCGCGCGCCACCGTCAGCTTGGTTTCGGCGATGTCGATTGCCGCGTCCACGCCGTATTCACCAAAGTGGTCAGCGCTGATGTTGGTGACGACGGCAACATCGGCGCGCCACACCGCCAGACCACGGCGCAAGATGCCGCCCCGTGCTGTCTCCAGTACGGCAGCTTGCACGCGCTGATCGCGCAGCACCATGCGCGCGCCGGCAGGGCCGGCGTAGTCGCCTTGTGTCATGGCCTGCCCATCGATGACCACGCCTTCGGTGCTACACAGGCCGCTCACCAAGCCCGCCGCGCGCGCCATCGCTGCGAGCAGCCGTACCACCGTAGTCTTGCCGTTGCTACCAGTGACCAAGGCGGTGGGCACGTCATGCAAGGCGGCCCAGGGCACGTCTGCCACGTCGGGCAGCGCCGCAAGTGGCCAGCAGCGGCTGCCGCTGCCCGCACCGATCGACAACTCGTCGTCGTCTTCGAGGATGGGCAATCCGCGCGCCGCGGCCGCTGCGCGCAATGCAGCCTGCTGTGGGCGAATCTCGGCCAGCGCCCGTGCGGCGAAGACTGCGGAAGCCGTCGCGCCATGGTCTTGCGCGAGATCGAAACCGATGACGCCGACTTCGGCCATGCAGCGCTCCCAAGCCCACTCGCTGATCTCGGTGGCGGTCATCAACGCATCTATCGGCGCCGAGCACATCAGCAGCGTGCCGTGCTGGTGGCGCTGTACCACGCACTGCGGCACGGGCCATCCCAGCTGCTGCGCCATCTGCGTGACGTGCGCACACCAGCTTGCATGCGCACTTTCGTTGCTAGCGACATGCGACAGCGGAGTCAGCGTCACCGCCCCTCCGTCGAAGAAGCGGCTGGGGCCCGTGAGCCGGCGTGAGTCTTCGAAGCCGTGCTTGGGCTCGGGCGCCACGGCGCCGCTGGGCTCAGTCAATCGTCCGCCTCACCCACGAAGCGCAGGCCGCGCTCGTCGCGCACAAAGCCGGCGGCGAGCAGCGTGCCGTCGTCGGGCACTGCTTGCGCGACGCTGTCGTCAGGGTTGTCAGCCACCATACTTTGCATCGGCGCATGCGCCAGCCCGAGCTCGGGTTTGAACTTCGTGACCTGCTTCCACGAGCGCGTCAACGCATCGGCAAAGATCAGCAGCAGGTCGCCCGGCTGGCCCATGCGCAAGGCGGCGTCGATGGCTTCCTGCTCGTCGGGGATCAGGGTGATGGCGCTCTCGGCCACGCCGCTCGCGCGCAGTACCTCGGCAATCATCTTCGGCACCTCGTCGCTGGCGCGGCCGCGCAGGCCGTCGTCGCGGCGGCAGATGTAGTGGTCGAACTTGCCGGCCACGGCCGCGGCGATGTCGCGGATGTCTTCGTCGCGCCTGTCGCCCGGCCCGGCCACCACCACCAGGCGGCGGCCGCGCACGTCGAGCCGGCCTGCCAG
>JANMMH010000094.1:0-5879 GCA_031373055.1 Rubrivivax sp.
ACGCTGCTCGACAACGATCGCGTGATTGCCGATTTGCGGGCCCACATCGAGCACGAGTTCGGCGCCACCATGGCCAGCCGCTACTGGCAGCATTTCGAGGCGCTGCGCAGTGAACTTGGATACGCCGACTATCTGGGCGCACTGCAGCGCTGGCGCGTCGATGCCGAGCCGCTGCCGGGCGACGAGACGCGCTTGCTGCGGATGTCGGGCTTTCTCATCGACTACCCGTTCGCCGAGCGCCTGTACCCCGACGCGATGGCTGTCGTTCGGCGCCTGGGCGAGTTCGGGCCGACGGTGATCCTGACCGACGGCGATGTCGTATTCCAGCCGCGCAAGGTCCAGCGCTCTGGCTTGTGGGATGCCGTGGCCGGGCGGGTGCTGATCTACGTCCACAAGGAACGGATGCTGGAGGCGATGCAGCGCCACTATCCCGCCCGCCACTACGTCATGGTGGACGACAAGCTGCGCATCCTGGCGGCGATGAAGGGTGTCATGCAAGCACGCCTGACCACGGTGTTCCCGCGCCAGGGGCACTACGCGCTGGACGCGGCCGCGACGACCGCCTACCCGGCGGCCGACGTCGCCATCGAGCGCATCGGCGATTTGCTCGCCATCGACATGCGCGAGTTGCTGGGGCCCAAAGAACCCGCCCGGACACCACAGGGGCCACAGGAAACGCCATGAACGCAAACACCCTGAAGCTGCACGACCTAGGCCAGCGCCTGTGGCTCGACAACATCACGCGTGAGCTGCTGGCCAGCGGCACGCTGGCGCGCTACATCACCGAGCTGTCGGTGACCGGGTTGACGTCCAACCCGACGATCTTCGAACATGCCATCGGCGGCGGCAGCAGCTACGACGATGCCATCCGCGAGCTGGCTGCACTCGGCTTGTCGGACGAGGGCATCTTCTTCGAACTGGCGTTGCAGGACTTGAGACAAGCTGCCGACCTGTTCCGCCCCGCCTTCGATGCCAGTGACGGCGTCGATGGCTGGGTGTCGCTCGAAGTCTCGCCGCTGCTTGCGGGCGACACCGCCGGCACCATCCGCGCCGCCGCACAGTTGCACGCGCGTGCCGCGCGGCCCAACCTGTTCATCAAGATTCCCGGCACCCCTGAAGGCGTGCCGGCGATCGAGCAGGCCATCTTCGACGGCGTGCCGATCAACGTGACGCTGCTGTTCTCGCGCGAACATTACCTGGCAGCGGCCGAGGCGTACCTGCGCGGCATCGAGCGCCGCATCGAAGCAGGATTGACGCCGCGCGTTCAATCGGTGGCCTCGATCTTCGTCAGCCGTTGGGATGCGGCCGTGAAGCAGGAGATTTCACCGCCGCTGCACAACCGTCTGGGCATTGCCATGGCGATGCGCTGCTACAAGGCCCAGCGCGATCTGCTCACCTCCGCGCGTTGGCTCAAGCTGGCGGCGGCCGGCGCCCGACCGCAGCGGCTGTTGTGGGCCAGCACCGCCACCAAGGACCTGGCGGCGCGAGACACCTTGTACATCGAAGCGCTGGCTGCGCCCGACACGATCAACACCATCCCCGAGAAGACCTTGCTGGCCTTTGCCGATCACGGCCAACCCGGCGCACTGCTGCCAGTGGACGGTGGGTTCGCCGAGGCGGTGCTCGAGGAATTCAGGCGCGAGGGCGTCGATGACGAAGCGCTCGCCGCCCAGTTGCAGCGCGACGGTGTGGCAGCGTTTGCCAAGTCGTGGAGCGGCTTGCTGGCGCGTATCGAGGAGAAACGGGCCGTCGCAGCAGCGGATGGTGAAGGCAACAAGATGGCGGCAAAGGCAACGGGGGCGGCGCAATGAACCTCGGCTACGACAAGGCGCTGTATCTGCTGCCTTTTGACCACCGGCACTCGTACGTGAAGAACCTGTTCGGTTTGACGCCGCCGTTGTCGGCGCCGCAAGTCGAGCAGATCAAAGACAGCAAGCAGCTCATCTATGAAGGCTTCGTTGAAGCCATCGCGAACGGCATGCCGCGCGACGCTGCCGGCATCCTGGTCGATGAAGAGTTTGGGGCCGCCATCCTGCGTGACGCGCGACGGCGCGGCTTCGTCACCGCAGTCTCCACCGAGAAGAGCGGCGCCGAAGAGTTCGACTTCGAATACGGCACTGCATTCGCGCGCCACATCGAAGCCTTCGACCCCACCTTTGCCAAGGCGCTGGTGCGCTACAACCCGGACGGCGACGCGGCGCTGAATCAGCGCCAGGCCGCACGGCTGAAGCAACTCTCGGACTATTGCGGGCAAAGCCAGCGGCGCTTCATGTTCGAGCTACTGGTCCCTGCCAATGAAGGGCAACTCCAGCGCGTGGGCGGCGACCAAGGCGCCTACGACCGCGAACTGCGCCCGTCGCTGATGGCCACAGCGATACGCCAACTGCAAGGCGCCGGCATCGAGCCTGCGGTCTGGAAGGTCGAGGGCCTGGCCCGGCGCGAGGACTGCGAGCGCATCGTCGCGGCGGCGCGCGGCGACGGGCGCGACTCGGTCGGCACCATCGTGCTCGGCCGCAGCGCCGATGAAGCGCAGGTGCGGCACTGGCTGGCAACGGCCGCTGCGGTTGAAGGCTTCATCGGCTTCGCGGTCGGCCGCAGCACCTTCTGGGACGCGGTGGCCGGCTGGTACGCGCAGACGCTGACACGCGCGCAAGCCGTGGCACAAATCGCGCGGCGGCTGCGCGAGTGGGTCGACATTTTCGAGCGCGCACCCGAGCACGCGCGCGGCGCCTAGGCAGCGTATGGCAAGCCGCATCCACCCACTTGCCGGCCAGCCGGCGCCAGTCTCGATGCGCATCGACGTAGCCGCGCTCGTCGCCGCCTACCACGCCGACCAGCCCGACCCCAGCGTGGCGGCGCAGCGCGTGGCGTTCGGTACTTCGGGGCACCGCGGCTCGGCCTTGGATCGATCGTTCAACGAATGGCATGTGCTGGCCATCACGCAGGCCATCTGCAACCACCGCAAGGCTCAGGGCATCACCGGGCCGCTGTTCATGGGTGTCGATACGCATGCGCTGTCGGGGCCGGCATGTGCCAGCGCGCTCGAAGTGCTGGCGGCCCATGGCGTCGATGTGATGCTGGCCGCAGGCGATGAGACCACGCCGACGCCAGCCGTCTCGCATGCGATCCTCAGCCACAACCGCGGGCGCGATGACAGGCTCGCCGACGGCATCATCGTGACGCCGTCGCACAACCCGCCGCGCGATGGTGGCTTCAAATACAACCCGCCACACGGCGGCCCCGCTGGCGCCGACATCACGGCCCGCATCGAAGCCGCAGCCAACGTCTTTCTCGAAACGCAACTGCACGGCGTGCATCGCATGCCGCACGCGCAGGCGCTGCAGGCCGCAACCACGCACCGCCACGACTACCTGAGCGCGTATGTCGGCGACCTCGCCAGCGTGATCGACATCAACGTGATCCGCAACGCCAAGCTGCGCCTGGGTGTTGATCCGCTGGGCGGCGCCGGCGTGCACTACTGGGCCGCCATTGCCGAGCGCTACCGGCTGGACCTGACGGTGGTCAGCGACGTGGTGGACCCGACCTTCGGCTTCATGACGCTCGACTGGGACGGCAAGATCCGCATGGACCCGTCATCAACGTACGCGATGCTGCGGCTTCAGGGCATGAAGGACCGCTACAACATCGCCTTCGCCTGCGACACCGACCACGACCGCCACGGCATCGTCACCCCCCGTGCCGGCCTGCTGGCGCCGGACCACTACCTGGCGGTGGCCATCGACTACCTGTTCCAACACCGGCCGCAGTGGGCGCGGCACGTCGCCATCGGCAAGACGGTGGTCAGCAGCAGGCTGATCGACCGCCTGGCGGCCCGGCTCGGCCGCACGCTGCACGAGATGCCGGTGGGCTTCAAGTGGTTCGTCGATGGCCTGCACGATGGCGCGCTCGGCTTCTGCGGCGAAGAGAGTGCGGGCGCGGCGTTCCTGCGCCGCGACGGTAGCGTCTGGACCACCGACAAGGACGGCATCACCGCCGCACTGCTTGCCGCCGAAATCACCGCTCGCACGGGCCACGACCCCGGCACGCTCTATGCAGGCCTGGCGGCCGAGTTCGCCGCCCCGGTGGCGGACCGGGTGCAGGCGCCCGCGACCGCAGAACAAAAGAAGCGATTGGCCGCGTTGACACCACGGCAGATTTCGTCCGGTCAACTTGCCGGCGAACCGATCGTCAGCATCCTTGATCGGGCTCCCGGCAACGGTGCGCCGATCGGTGGCATCAAGGTCATCGCCGCCAGCGGCTGGTTTGCAGCGCGGCCCTCGGGCACCGAAGACATCTACAAGATCTACGCCGAAAGCTTCAAGGGCGCAGCGCACCTTCAGCACATCTTGCAAGACGCGCAAACCATGGTGGATACGGCGATGGCGCCTGCCTCGGGTTCATGCAGCGAACCATGAAGGCAAAGCCGGCTGATGGCCACAGACCAAGCGGCGTCGAGATGTTCTGCCCTTCGGTGCGCAGGCGCTGCCTGGGGCTCGACTCACCGGCGGACGAGGCCATCACCCGCCACATTGAGGCCCGGCGCGTATGACGGCGGCAGCGCCAGCAAGCGCGATGCGCCCTGGTGACACGGTGAAAGCGGCCGGCAACCCCGGCGCGATAGGCGATGCGTCGTTGATGGACGCGCTCGCGGTGGTGGCAGCGCTGGAAGCGGATGCCGACAAGGGCCTGACTGCGACTGAGGCCGCGCGGCGTTTGGCCGAGCATGGCCGCAACGAACTGCGCGGCGTGCCGCCGCTGCCCACGTGGCGCCGCGTGCTGGCGCACTTCCAGGACCCGCTGATTTACCTGCTGCTGGCCGCGATCGCGATTGCGCTGGCGGCCTGGGCCATCGAAGGCCGTGCCGGCTGGCCGGTCGACGCGATCGTGATCGCCGTCGTGGTGCTGCTCAATGGTGCACTCGGCTTCATGCAGGAAGCCAAAGCGCGCGACGCGGTGGCGGCCTTGGCGCGCATGACCGAAGCCACCTCGGCCGTGCTGCGCGATGGCCAGCCGCTGCGTGTGCCCAGCGCCGAGCTGGTGCGCGGCGACGTGCTGCTGCTGAGCGAGGGCGACGCCGTGGGCGCCGACGCGCGGCTGCTCGACGCCACGGCCTTGCGTGTGCAAGAGGCTTCACTCACCGGCGAGAGCGAAGCGGTGCTCAAAGACGCTGCCACGTTGGCCGCCGCCGTGCCGCTGGGCGACCGCTTGAACATGGTCTTCAAAGGCACGGCCGTCGCGCAAGGCAGCGCGCGCGCCGTCGTCAGCGCCACCGCCATGGCCACCGAGATGGGCGCCATCGCCACGCTGCTTGAAGCCACCGTGGACGAGCCGACGCCGCTGGCGGTGGAGGTGGCGCGCATCGGCCGCATGCTCGGCATCGCGGTGGTGGTCATCGCCGTGGTGGTGATGGGCACGCTGTTCCTGGTGTCCGACATCCGCAGTGCCAGCGACGTCACGCGCGTGCTGCTGCTGGGCGTGTCGCTGGCGGTGGCGGCGGTGCCCGAGGGCCTGCCCGCCATCCTGTCGGTGGTGCTGGCACTGGGCGTGCAGCGCATGGCGCGGCACCAGGCCATCATGAAGAACCTGTCGTCGGTGGAGACGCTGGGCTCGGCCACCGTCATCTGCTCTGACAAGACCGGCACGCTGACGCGCTCGGAGATGACCATCGAGCGTGTCATGACGCTGTCGGGCGCCACCTCGGTCACGGGTGTCGGCTACGCGCCCGAAGGCAAGGTCGAGCACGAGGGTGCCGCGTTGGAGACCGGGCCGCTGCACACCGAGCAGGTGGTCGTGCTCAGTGGCGGCAGCCTGGCCGGCAAATCCGATCTGCGCCAGGCCGCTGGCGGCGGCGGGGAGATCCACGGTGACCCGACCGAAGC
>JANMMH010000320.1:0-2863 GCA_031373055.1 Rubrivivax sp.
GCCACTTCGGCCTTGTTCATCTCGGCCATTTGCTCGGGTGTACTGCCGATGATGCTGTAGCCCAGCTCGGTCATGCGCTTGATGAACTCCGGCGACTTGGTGCCCTTCACCGCCGCGTCGTTCAGCCGTGCGATCTCTTCCTTGGGCGTGCCTGCGGGCACCGTCAAGCCGAACCACACGCCCGACTCGTAACCCGGCACGCCGGCTTCGGCCACCGTGGGCAACTCAGGCAACAGTGGATCGCGTTTGGCGCCGGTGACGGCCAGTGCGCGCAGTTTGCCGGCCTTGATGTGCGGCAGCGCCGAGGGGATGTTGTCGAACATCATCATGACCTGGCCCCCGAGCAAGTCGGTCACCGCCGGCGCGCTGCCTTTGTAGGGGATGTGGGTGATGTCGAGCTTGGCCAGGTGCTTGAACATCTCGCCCGACATGTGGATGCTGGTGCCGCTGCCCGAGGACGCGTAGTTCATCTTGCCCGGCGCGGCGCGGGCCATGGCAATCACCTCCGCCAGCGAGTTAGCTTTCACCGACGGGTGCAGCACCAAGACGTTGGATAGCGACACCAGCGCGCTCACCGGCGCCAGGTCCTTGATCGGGTCGAAGGGCATCTTGGCGTACAGCGCCGGGTTGATGGCGTTGATGCCGCTGGTCGTCATGAAGAGCGTGGTGCCGTCGGGCGCGGCGCGCGCTGCTTCAGCGCCGCCGATGTTGCCGCCGGCGCCGGGGCGGTTGTCGACGGTGACCGTCACGCCCAGCACCCTTTGCAATTCAGCGGCGATGGCGCGTGAAGCGATGTCCACCGCGCCGCCGGGCGGGAAGGGGCAGATCAAACGGATGGGTTTGCCGGCGCTTTGGGCGCTGGCCAGGCAGGCCGTGGCCGCCAACGCCAGGGCGAGCAAGCTGCGGGTGATGTTGCGGGTGACGCTGCGGATCATGGGTTCCCCTGAAGTGGCGGGCCCCTGGCCCACAGTCACTTCAGTGTAGTAGAGGCGCCTACGCCGTCAGGGCGGCTAAATGCCGTCAATGCGCAAGGTGAAGGATTTCGACCGCCCCGCCAAAGCCGATGGCCGGGCACTGCTGCACCAGCAGGGTCGCCGGGAAGCAGGAGCCTGAATTTCGTGATGCAGGCTCGTGAAGTGTGGTGAAGACCTGCAGGCTTGGAGTCAGCTTACTTGCGTGGTTAGTTCTCGCGGCCGGACCACATCCACGCCAAAGGTTTGCGATCGCGCCCGCGCAGGCTACGATCGTGCGGGTGTGGCAGCTGGCCGCACGCTGCGCCACAAGGCCTCCCGACAGCCATCACGATGGATCCGATCGACAGCGTTTCCCGCGCCATGCAGTTGCTGCGCCAGCGCTTGGCCGCAGGCAAACCCAGCACCAACGCGACTGCTGCGGGCAGCTCTGCCAGCGCGAAGGCCGGCCTCGCCCCGGGGCCCTTGCGCACCACCATCGCCGCACGCTTGCGCGCTTTGCAGCCCAAGGACGACGGTTTCCAGGAGCGCGCGGTCGAGGCCTTTGTCGAGGGTGTGCTGTTGTCGGAATTCGGCGCCGAGATGACCAACGACGCACAGTTCCGCCAGCTCATCCTCGGCGTGGCGCGGGCGATGCGTGCCGAGCCACAAACGGCCGCCGAGCTTGACCAGTTGATCCAGACCTTGCGCCAGGAGTAGGCGCGCGGTGTCTGCGCTGAGCCGCAGACTCGGCTCACCTTTCAGCGCTCAGAGCTCGCGGCTCAACGACGGCTGACTGCCATGCTCCTGACGCAGCCGCAGCAAGGCCTGGCGATGGATCTGCGACACGCGCCCTTTGCTCAGGCCCACCAAGGCGGCAATCTCAGTGAAGCCGATGTTCTGGAAGTAGTGGTAGCGCACCACGCGCCGCTCTTGTTCGGGCAAGCCCTGCACCAGGCGTTCGAGGGTTTCACGCAGCTGGCGCCCTTGCGTGGCATCGTAGAACTCGCGCTGGTAAGTGGGCGCCATCTCGCCGGGCGCCTGCACCAGGCCTGAACCTTCCAGCAGCTGCGACAGCGCCAGCCCCACGGCCATGTCGGCCAGGCCGCTGAAGAGATCGCGCGAAGCGCCATCTGGGCGGCGCAGCGAGTCCACGCGCTCCTGGCGCAGGCGCTTGCGCAGGTCGATCTGCTGGTACTGCTCGCTCAAGCCCGAGAGGCAATTGAGCACCGCACCGCGCATGCGGATGCTGGCAAAGCTGGCGAAGCTGACACCGCGCTCGACATCGAAGCGGTCGACCGATTCGATCAGCCCCAGCGTGGCGAATTGAAGGTAGTCGGCAAACTCGACCTCCAAACCGCCGCGGTGCCGGTACAGCAACGCCGCCACGGTGCGCGCCAGCTCGAGATGGCTCTCGACGAGCTGGTTGCGCAGACCGATGTCGCGCGTCTGGGCAAATCGGCGCCAGGTCGCCGCCAGGTCGGGCACGGCGTCCATGCACCAAGCTAATGAAAGCTGCCCATGAGTGAGCGCACGACCAGGTTCCAACCGTCGATGAGCACGAACATCAAAACCTTGACCGGCAGCGAGATCACCACCGGCGGCACCATGAACATGCCCATCGACATGAGCACGCTGGAGACGATGAGGTCGATCAGCAGGAAAGGCAGGAAGATGATGAAGCCGATCTGGAAGGCGCTCTTGAGTTCGCTGAGCATGAAGGCGGGAACCAGGTGCAGCGTGCTCACCTCCTCTTCGCTTTGCGGTGGCTTGCTGCGCGAGACCTCGACCATCAAGGCCAAGTCTTGCTCGCGTGTCTGGCGGATCATGAAACTGCGCAGTGGCTGCAGCGCAGTCTCGGCCGCGGTCTGTGAGCTCAGGCGTCCGGCCATATAGGGCTGGAAGGCCTGCTG